>DASYVG010000308.1:0-4283 GCA_035937255.1 Chthoniobacterales bacterium
TGGAGACTTGGTAGAATTGATCGTCCGGGCGGATCGGTGTGATCTTCTGCACCTTCGGCCCGCCGTATTGGCGTCCGTCATACCCAAAGGTGCCTATGCTAAAGAGTCGGCGCAGCATGCCGCCGAGCGCCACGGCCAGCGCTGCGCCGAATCCTAACGCGATGAAGCGGCGGCGGCCGGTCGATTCTAGCCTTGTCGGCACGACCCGCCCCGCCGCAACAGCCTGCGCCCGCCGGTTTAGCAACCCGTAAAAAAACATGATGCCCAGCCCGCATACCGAGAAAGAGATCAGCATTTCGAGCGACGCGATCACCCGAGCGCTGGCCGGCGGAAAGCCGCGGTAGTTGGTCAGGAGTGTCGGCCAAAGCAAAATGACGAAGAGAAGCGTCGCCGCGAGAACCCCAGGTATGATCAGTGGCCAGGCGCGCGAATCGAAGACCCGGCTGCGGACCGGCCGCGGCTCTCGTTCCCGGTGGTCACGGCGGTTTAGATATAAAGCGTAAAGAACACCACCCAGCCCAGCCACCACTATCTGGCCCGCGAGCGCGCCGAAAACTCCCTGGAGCTTGAGCGGCGTGTATCCGCCCGCGCGCACCAGAGAGCTAATGAAAAACTCGACCGTCAGCAGGGGGAAAAGCCGGTCGAAAATCAGTTCCGTCGGCGTCGGCCAGCCCAAAAGCAGGCGCAGAAGCGCCATCGTTAAGAGCATCGCTAACCCGGCCAGCACACCGGCCAATAATCCCCCAAGGGCTGCTTTCATCCAGTGACGATGATCAGATGAAAAATCAGGGGAGTTGCTCATGTGGGAGATGGGACTTTGAAGGTGCGTGCCAGGATAATGTCAACGGCATTCCGCTGGCGCCTCGAAGAGTTAGAGGAACTTTTGCCTGATTTATTTCGCGTTGGCAGCACTCGGCCCAACGAGCATTGCTGCGCGCATGCGGCGAAGAAGAGAACGTGAGAGCTTGTCCGAATACTTTCATAATCGTCGGGTTTCGACAGCGGAAAAAGTGCGCTGTGATAGATCACCTTCGATTGGAATAAAACCGAGACTCCCGCCACTTATAGGAACGTGAAAAGAGTGCTTCTGACTTTTAGCCTGACCGCGGCTCTTCTGCTGCGAGCGGGTTCTGCCGCTGGGCAGGAAAATGGCGCCCTGGTTCTCGAAAAAGCCGTCTTCGCCGGCGGATGTTTCTGGTGCATGCAACCGCCCTTCGATCACGCTCCAGGCGTCGCCTCCACCATCGTCGGCTTCGCGGGAGGCAGAGAAGAAAATCCGACCTATAAGCAGGTCTCATCCGGCGAAACCACGCACCGCGAAGCGATCGAAGTGACGTTCGATCCGGCGAAGATTTCGTATGACAAGCTGATCGAAATTTTCTGGCACAACATCAGTCCTATTCAGACAGACGGGCAGTTCCACGACATCGGCGATCAATACACGACGGCGATTTTTTACACGACCGGGGAACAGAAAGCCGCCGCCGAACGATCGAAGGAGCAGCTCACGAAATCGGGCAAATTTAAGAAGCCGATCGCGACCATGATCCTGTCCGCGGGCAAGTTCTGGCCGGCAGAGGAGTATCATCAGAAATACTACATCAAGAATCCGATGGCTTACGGGATGTATCGCTTCGGCTCGGGGCGAAACGGGTATCTGAAGGAAACGTGGGGCGCTGCGCACTGAGGCAGCACCTCCGATTTACTCCGCCTAGAGCCGATGACGAAACCGCAGCTACCGATCGCGATTTATTACGAGCATCCGGACTGGTTCCGTTCGCTTTTTGCCGAGTTGGACACGCGAGCGACACCCTATGTGCGGATCGACGCCCGTTGCCATTCCTACGACGTTACCGAGCGCGCTAAAAGCTACGCATTGCTCTTTAATCGGATGAGCGCTTCGGCCTATCTGCGCGGGCACGGCCAGGGAATTTTTTTCACGCGCGATTATCTCGCCTACCTCGAGAGCATCGGGACACGCGTGATCAACGGGCGCAGCGCCTTCGAAATTGAAATCTCCAAGGCGCGGCAGCTCTCACTCTTCCACTCGTTAGGCATCGCGGCGCCGCGCTCGCGTGTGATCAATTGCGCTGAAGAAGCGGCGCGCGGCGCCACCGCCCTCGGCTTTCCACTCATCATCAAGCCTAATATCGGCGGGCGCGGGGCGGGAATCGTGCGGGTCGATTCCGAAGACGAATTGCGTCGCGCCCTGGCGACAAATCAGATTGATCTCGGGATCGACAGCACCGCGCTCGTGCAGGAGTTCATTCCTGCGCGCGACGGGCACATCACGCGCGTCGAGACGCTCGGCAGCAAATTCCTTTACGCGATGAAAGTGTTCACGACCGGCGAGAATTTCAATCTTTGCCCGGCCGAGATTTGCCAGACCGAGAGCGGAGCCGCGGCGAGCAGCAGTAGCATGTGTCTCGTCGATGCGCCAAAGAGCGGACTGAAAGTCGAGCCGTGCACGCCGTCCGCAGAGATCATTACGGCGGTGGAACGGATCGTGGCGGCGGCACACATCGACGTCGGTGGAATCGAATACGTCGTCGATGACCGCGATGGACGCGTGTTGTTCTACGACATTAACGCGCTCTCTAATTTTGTGGCCGACGCGCCAAGTATCATCGGCTTCGATCCGCACGCGCGGCTGGTCGATTACCTCATCCAGGAAAGGGACACATGAAATACGGATATTGGCTGCCGGTTTTCGGCGGATGGCTCCGCAACGTGGAGCACGAGAAGATGGAAGCGACCTGGGAGTACACCAGCCGGCTGGCGCGCCGCAGCGAAGAGATCGGGTTCGATCTTACGCTCGTCGCCGAGTTGAATCTCAACGACCTCAAAGGCGCAGACGCCCCCGCGCTCGATGCGTGGTCCACGGCCGCCGCCCTCGCCGCGGTCACGAAACGCCTCGAGCTGATGGTGGCGGTGCGGCCCACATTTCACTCCCCGGCCTTGTTGGCGAAGCAGGCTGCCAATATCGATCACATCGCGGGACCAGGCCGGCTTTCGCTCAATGTCGTTTCCTCCTGGTGGGCGGACGAAGCGAAGAAATACGGCGTCCATTTTGAACAGCACGACGATCGATATGCGCGCACATCGGAATGGCTCGATGTCGTCGACCGTCTTTGGAAAGAAGATCATTTCTCGTTTTCCGGGAAGTATTACCGAATCGAGGATGCGATCATGCAACCAAAGCCGGTCTCGAAGCCGCGGCCGATCATCTACGCTGGCGGCGAGTCGGAAGCAGCCAAGGAGCTGATTGCCACGCAATGCGACTCCTACGTCATGCACGGCGATCCGCCAGAAACGGTGCGAAAGAAAATCGCCGACATGTCTGAACGCCGGGAGCGGAAGGGTTTGCCTCCGATGACGTTCGGCGTCGCCGCCTATTCCATCGTGCGCGAGAACGAGCGCGAAGCGAAAGAGGAACTCGATCGCATCACCGACGTAAAGCAGCACGCGCGCGGCTACGACAATTACCAGCAGTGGCTTGCCGGCACTCAGCTCGAAAGTCAGGTGTCACTCGAGGATTATTCCGTCACGAATCGCGGCCTGCGCTCCGGCCTGGTGGGAACTCCCGAAAAAGTGCGCAACCGCATCGCGGAGTTCGAAGAGGCTGGCGTGGATTTATTGCTCCTGCAATGCAGCCCGCAGCTCGAAGAGATGGAGCGCTTCGCGGAAGACGTGATCCGTTACCGCGCCCCCGCCGCGAACGGTTTTGCGCCAAATCACGCAGCGCAAACTTCAGGCACGAAGAGCACAGTCTAAGTCCCAAATCGGCGAAGGGCGCGCTTTACCACGTTGCCCAGCGAGTTGAAAAGTCAAAGCGCGCGCAAACCGTTGTTAAGCTCGCGCGGCTGACGTGGACCGCAACCGCCCTGCAGCAACCGTGGCCCATAGTCCGTCATTGAGCCAGAAAGCGGTCATGCTCCAACCTCGTCAACTACCCCCATTGCCCGCGTAATCAGGCGAGCTCAGAAATATCGGGCCGTGCTCAAGAAGAGAATTTGCCGCATTTATCGCCGCGACGAGGAATCTCGCGCCGGTTCCCCCTGTTTTGTCCCACCCCGCTGATAACATTGCTCGCGAAAAGGGAGTCCGTTTAAAACCATTCTGGTGCAATGATCTTCGGTAACATTCATGAGTTCTTTCGAGCTGCGTTCGGGCAGGAAGTCATGCCATTCTAGTATCAAGCGAGGCTCGCTGACCGTAAGGACGGCGCAAAACTCGAAGCTCATAACATCCCACCGGCTGCGGCAAGACCGGCGGTGTCGTCC
>DASYVG010000309.1:0-3345 GCA_035937255.1 Chthoniobacterales bacterium
CGAAGTTTTCATCCACGAAATCATGGGAGAGTGCCAACGCGAGCGCGTGAACGAGTTGCCAACGGAGATAGGTTTTCCAATCGTCCAGCCCCGCAGTTTTGAACACGTCGTTAGCGGCTTTGAAAAAAGCCGGCTGCCCAACGTTGATGTCGCCTGGTTCTTTCAAGTCGATCGCGTTGAAATAGTCTGGCCAATTCCAGTCGGGCGTCAGCGCCTGCAGCTCGGCCTGTTTCATCTTGTTATAGTTCTTTTGCGGGTCGCGCAGTTCCACGCGGGTGCGGGCCGGCTTCGCCAGTGAAGTTTCCAGCGCCATAACCTTCTTCGCGTCATTCGTCGCCGCGTCGGATGCCTCGCCGGCGAGCGCCAGCATCTTTGTCACATGCTGCACATATTGATCTCGCAGCTTCTTGGAAGCGTCATCGTCCTTCGTGTAGTAATCGCGATCCGGCAGTCCCAAGCCTCCTTGGAAGGCCTGCGCGATCACCATCGTGCTGTTCTTGTCGTCCTGGGCGGAAGTGAAACCGAAAAAGGCGTTCACGCCCATCGAATGCAGATGCGCGATTTCCTTCAGCACGTCGCTCCGGTCCTTGATCCCGTCGATTCGCTTAAATTCGTCTTCGAGCGGTTTGGCGCGATTCGCGTCGACCGCTTTCTCGTCCATTCCGCTGGCGTAAAAGTCGCCCACTTTCTGGAGGTCAGCGGACGCAGCTTTTTCGACGTTCTCCTTCGCGCTTTCTTTGGGCGCAGCCGCGGCGGCCTTTTCCGCGATCTCATGCAGGGCATCGTTATTCTTCTCCGTCAGCTCATTGAAGCTGCCCCAGCGCGCAAACTCCGGCGGAATCGGATTACGCTTGATCCAACCGCCGTTCGCGAACAGATAAAAATCGTCCTGTGGTTTGACCGAGGTATCGAGATTTGTGGGATCGAGCGGCGGAGGATTCTTCTCGACTTGTGGCTGCGACTGGGCGCGCAAACTGCACGCGCAGAGAAGGCTCACGAGGAGGAGCGCGGAAGGTCTAATCATCGTGGAAGGAACGATAACAGCGCTCGCTTGTCCAACTGCGTAAACCCGCGGCGCGTGCCGCGGGTTTAGAGCTGCTCGATTTTGTATCCGCGTTTTCGCAGGAGATCGACCACGCTGTTGGGACCGACGAAATGTGCTGTCCCCGCGACGATCGCGGTTGGTTTCCCCGTTTTCATCTCGCTTTCGATGCGTGCGAGCCACTTTGCGTTGCGCCGATCCAGCAGCCTCTGCGAAGTCGACAGATCGACATCGCGCAAACCCGCGTTCGTCGCCGAAAGAGCGCCGAGATCCCCTTTTTTCCAGGCGACGCGCGTCTCATCAAAGCGATCGTTCAGCCGGTTGCCACGCACAAGCGTTTCGACGAGCAGACGCTCGCCATCCAGTTGCAACGTATTTGCCCAAAATGCGACATGCTCATCGACGGTCTCCAGTCCAGCTACTTCCTTCCCGAGCCGTTGCGCGTGGTAAGCAAGGTAGCCGTCGACGCTCTGGACCCTCGCCGCCGCCGCATACCCGCGGATCGACCAAAGACGATACGCGAGCGCCCACGGCTTATATTGTTTTATCTCGTCAAAGGAGAGATGAAACGCGGCTAAGTTCCGCAGGAGCAAATCGAGAGTCTCGCGGCGAACGTTGCTGCGAATGTCCTGGCCGGGCGGGTATTGGCCAGCAGCACGGAATTTTTTGGCGTAGAACGCATCCTCTTTCGGGTTGTATTCGAAGACCAAACGTTTCGAATCGCGCAAGGTTTTGCCATATATCTCGGCGAGCGGATAATCGTTGGTTCGCAGGGTGTGAATCGTTCCCACCAGGTAGAACGGCCCTGGAACATTCATGACGCGCCAGACGCAGTGCTTGGTCGTAGACGCCGGAGGCGCGGATTCGCGCGATGGAATCAAAGGCAGGCGGTTTGCAATGTAGGGCTTTTCTCTGAGGACAAAGCGCCGCTGAGCTGTCGCTGTTTGGACAGCGATAATCGCAAAACAAACAAAGACGCAGATTCGGGCGACATAACCGTGCGCACGCCAGATCATAAGCTCCACTGCTACGGCAACACTGCGCTTCGTGTCAACGGACGGGCCGGCGAAGAATCCGTTTGGGGGCGACGCCTGTGCTGGCCTTCGTCTCCGTTCCGCCGCCCTACAACTGCTCGATTTTGTATCCGCGCTTTTCGAGCAGTTCGACGACGCTATTTGGTCCGCAGAAATGTGCTGTCCCGGCCACGATCGCGGTTGGTTTCCCCGTTTTCATCTCCGCTTCAATCCGCGGAATCCAGCGCAAGTTACGGTAGTCGAGCAGGCGCAAGCTCGCACCGGGATTTCGTTTTCTGTCGCGCTCTTCGTGCGCAGCGATAGCTGCGACGTCGCCCCTTCTCCAAGCGGCGCGCACTTCGTTGAATTGATCACGCCGCTTATCACCTTTCACGAGCGCATCGAGCAACATGATTTCGGCGTCCATATCCGCCATTCCCTTCAGGACTTCGACGTGGTCGTCGTTGGATTCCAATCCGGCCTCCTCCGCGCCTCGCCGGCTTGCCTGGTAGGCAATGTGCTCATCGACGCCTTGGGAACTGAATACGTCGTTATACCCACGGATTCCCCAGATGAAATTGACAATCGCCCATGGGCGCATGTTCCTGATGTTGCCCACGTAATGATCGCCAATTCTGAAGGTTCTCGTGTCGTAGTTGGAAATCCGGAAGTTCTTCCAAAGAAATGCCAACGTCTGCGGATGAACGTGATGCTGAATGTCATCACCCTTCGGATAGCTGCTCGCCTTGGCAAACTTTTCGGGAAAATCGCTTTTCGGGCTGGGATCAATCTCAAAAAGTAGTCGCTTCGAATCCCTGATTGCCTGCTCGTAAGGCGCCGGGAGCGGATAATCGCGCGCGCTCAATGCATGCAATGTGCCGACCAGATAGAACGGTACCGGCACGTTGGTCACCCGCCAGACACAGCATTTGCCACCGGGTGCTTCGCTTCCGAAAGCAGAGGCCGCGAAGACGTAGACCGCGGCGAGCAGCAGGGCAGCGGCTCTAATCATGGTGGAAGGAAGGACGAAAGCGCTCGCTTGTCGAAGTACGAAAGTCTGACGCGCGCCTCGCATTTTAAAGCTGCTCGATTTCATATCCACGTTTGCGCAAAAGCGCGATGACGCTGTTCGGACCGGAATAGTGCAGGGCTCCAGCCACGACCGCGGTGGGCGTCCCGCTCTTGATTTCGCGTTCGATCCGCGGCAGCCATCGCACATTACGCTCCTCGACCAGACGCTGTGCGATCCACCATGCTTCTTTGCGCAGCCGCGCATCCGATTTCGTGATC
>DASYVG010000310.1:0-4277 GCA_035937255.1 Chthoniobacterales bacterium
GCAATCAGCGGCATTGCACACGGCTACGCTTATGGAGAATCGATTATCGGCGCCGAACCGACGCCGCTTTTCGCATACTTGGCCGGCTACACCCTGGTGCAGTTCTTGATCGTGCTGATCGGGTATGTCGTCGCCCGTTACATCGACCTCAAGAAGCCGTCGTTTCACGCTCTAAAGGCGTGGGGCAGCGGATTGACGGCGGCTGGCGTTGCATTCCTCTTCCTCTCGCTAACCGTATAGTCCTGAATCGACCGGACCGCCGGGAAGTTCTTATCGCCGGCCAGCCGGGATCAGGTTGGACTGAATCGAGGGATGAGAATGAAATCCGGAGAAAACGTCTAACGTTGTTCACAAGAGGGCGCGGACTCGGACTGTTCCAGTATCGGCATAAGTGTCGGTGACAATATTTTTAACACCTGGACAGGGAGAGAGCTGGTGAACGAATAGCTCGCAGCCTTGGGCCCCGGCACGTAGGCAGTAACCGTGCCGAAAAAGCGATCTCCGAGGAAGAACACAAAAGTTGCTTCGCGACTGACAACTCTGGATGCGATGAGTTGTCCACGGCTGCCGTAGGTCTCATATCGATGGTCCCCGGTGCCGGTTTTGCCGCCGACCTCTATCGACACGCCGTCCTTACGCACGAAAGCCTTGTGGATTCGACGCGCGGTTCCCTGCTCCACGACGCGCAACATCGCGCGCCGCGTGATAGCCGCCACGTCCGCATTCAGAACCTGTTTTCCTTCGTGTTTTTTGCGCACGGTAGTGGTTTCATACGGAGTGCCTTCAGCGAAATGGAGCCGTTCCACGCGCACGGTCGGAAGCCGCAATCCGTCATTGATGATAATCCCGACCAGCTCGGCAAGCGCAGCAGGGCGGTCGGCGGAACTTCCGATCGCGGTCGCGTAAGAGGGAACCAATGAGTCGAACGGATAACCTAGTTTTTGCCAGGCACGATGAATCTCAAGAAATCCCTCCATTTCCACTAAGCCGAGGATGCGCTTGTCCTGAGCGTTCTTTTGCCGGGTCTTGAAAAGCCATCCATAGACTTGCTGGCGCTCGTCGACGCTCGCTGCGACCACTTGAGACTGAGTGGAGCCTGGGTGCTCTCGAAGGAAACGAACCAACCAAAGTTCTAACGGATGAACGCGCGCGAGATAGCCGCGGTCTGCCAGCGAGAATTCCTCCGGTGAGTACTTTTCATAGATCGCTTCCAGCGTCTTTTCCGAGGGCTGCCACGACGGCAGGACAGCGCGCGTGAACTCGGCAAATTTGTCGATTCCCGAATCAGGATCGACAAAACGAAAAATCGCGGCAATGCGCTGCGGCGTCGGACGTATTCCCTGCAGCAGCAGCTCCAAAGCCTGCTGCGGGGTTTTGCCTTGATACTTGCGGTGGAACCGAACCATAAACTGCTGGCCTTCGCGGTCGGCAAAACGCCCTAGATAGGCGCGGCGCTTGGGGTCTGAAATATCTTGCAGGACCTTCGCCGTCGATCCGGGAACCTGGAACATATAGTGATGCACAATGTCGCGCATCAGGCGGATGAACGCGAGATTGATCGACTCCTGCAAAGCCTCCCATAGCGACGGCACTTTGAAGTTATCCTCAGGTTTGAAATTCTGAAACGTATGCAGCCCGCCACCGGTGAAGAATTTTTCCGCGGGATTCGCCGAGTAGCGTCGATCCATGGCCGCCTCGAGCATAGTCTTCAGATCCTTATTTTTGGCTGCGGCCAGATAGTCGATCGCCCAGCGCGTCAAGCGATCCTTTGAGCCAACCTCGACTTGGCGCAGCTTGTTCGCGGGATACGTGGCGTAACGCTCGTGCAGACCGGCAATGATCTCAAGATAGGTAACCAGGGTGCGCAATTTTGCCGTCGAACCCAAATCGAGCTTCGCGCCTTCATTGATGTCGAATGGCTGATCGTAGCTATCCGACTGGATGCGTACGAGATTCGCGCCCTCGCGGCGCTCCAGCAACGTGAAACTATAAATAACGCCCGCGGGGTCGCCCTGCTGCAGCATGCGGGCGGCGCGCATCCCGGAGGCTTGTAGAAACTCCCGGTCCTTAAGTCGCGTCAGCACGCGAGTTACGGCTTCCTGCGTCTCGCGGTCCAAAGTACTCTGTACGGTAAGGTCAAGCCGATCGAGCTTATAGAAGCTCGAAATATCGAGCAGCCCCGCCAAATTTGCCCGAATGGTATTCGCCGCTTTGCGCTTGACGAATGAAATCGGCGGAGAAGCCATGGCACGGGCGCGCGGTACGAGTTTTGTTTCCAGCGCGGCATCCCGCAGCGATGGCCCGATCACGCCTGCATTGGCCAGAATCCGCAGATAGCTATCGGTAAGCTTCTCAAGCGGCTCGGGACTCGCGCCCAGATATGGGGAGGGGCGGCGCTGCGCGACCATCAGGCTCACTACCTGCTTGTAGGCGAGCGCCCGTTCTTGCAGGTCGTCGCCGCTTGCGCTGCTTTGCAATAATCGATTGATGGTGGCGAAGTCGACGCCATACCAGGCCCATAAACCATCGCCAAGGCCGTTAACTTCGCCATAACCGGGAGCAGCCGCCAAGGGCACCGAGTTCAAATAATCGCGAATAATCCTTTGCCGCGTCGCCATTGTCTGCTCGCCGTCCAAATACGAACGCACGGAAGCGGAGCCCATTTGCCGCAGCTTTTCGCTCACCGATGAAGTGCGTCCTTCAGGGGAATGGCGATACTTCTCAATTTGCGTTGCGAGCGTGCTGCCTCCCGGTGAATCCCGGTCGCTATCGAGCGCGTGAGCAGCGCGGTCTGCTACGGCTTTGGCCAAGCGGCCCCATTCGACCGCAGGATTGCGCTTCGGGTATTCGGTGTCGAGCAACTCGCGATTTTCGATAAATAGCAGAGTCTCCACAATGACGCGAGGAATGGCATCGAAATCAGGATAAATGCGCTCAGGATAGGCGGCGCTGAAAATCGGCTGATCGTGACAATCCAGCAGGCGCAAACCGGCTTGTGATTTTTCACGATAGATAGGAAACAATCCCAAGTCGGTCAAGCGCGCGAAGCGTGACGACACGCGCGCTTGCTGCCCGATGTCGTAATCTCTTGCCGCGAGCTTCTGGAGAAACTCAGGAAGCTGCGTGTACCCTAGTCTTTCGTCGGAGGGACCGTGCGTCGGGAAACGAATCTCAGAGCTGGGACCCGGTTCCATCGCAAAGCTGAGCTCCCCGGCTAAGTCCGTTAAATAGCGGGCCTGCAGGTTCGACGTTTGCATCTCCTGATAAATCAGGTAAGCAGCCATCGCCGACAGTGAAAGCGCCAGCGTCAATAGCGCGATCTTGAATAGTGGCCGCGGCCGCCGAGAACGCAGCGCTTTGTCTACTGAATTCTGATTCTGCACACGGTGCTAATTGAAAGCAAACGGCACTGCCAGCACGCGCGTAACATCGAGCACACGCAGGCCTTCGAATCGAAGCATTGTTTCTCCGTGGAATGCCGGCGATTATAACATTGCGGTCCAACAGAATCCCGTGCTGGGTTGCGCCTATGCGCTAGTCGGAGCAGGCTATCGCTACAAGAAGTCTTGAACCGCCGCGTATGGTTACTGATCGATCATAAACTACGGGGGTAACAGTTATGCCTTCTACCAAGACCACAGCAATACGCAAGCGTGATGCGTCTTCTCGCAGCAAGGCTTCGCAACGTGTTCAACAACGCGGGAATTACGCGCAGACCGGCGCGGCTATTCCGTCACATGGACGCAGAGCTCAAACGCCGTTTTTCAAGGTTCCGCCTGATCCATCGATCGTCAATTTGCAGAAGATTGAGAACATCGTCGTATTAATGATGGAAAACCGCTCCTTTGACCATATGCTCGGTTATCTCAGCTTAGAAGGAAAACGCAAAGACATCGATGGGCTCACGCCGGGTCTCGCCAATACTTATCAAGGCCGGTCCTACGGGATTCACCATCTTACTTCTACAAAGCTCAGTGCTAACCAGGACCCTTGTCACAAAGGAATTTGCGTCGCGAATCAGGTGCAGAACAAAAATGGAGGTTTTGTTCAAAACTATGCGGCCACTCATCCAGGTGACCCCGATCCGGGTTTAGTGATGGGTTATTACAATGCGGTCGATGTACCAACTTACGCTTACCTTGCCTCACAATTCTGCGTTTGCGACAAGTGGTTCGCATCGGTGCCTGGCGAGACTTGGCCGAATCGCCTGTATGCAGTTGCGGGAAGATCGGCCGGCGAGTGGCGCATTAGCTCCGGTGTCGTGGATTGATCCGTCG
>DASYVG010000311.1:0-3768 GCA_035937255.1 Chthoniobacterales bacterium
TTCGGAGTCCCACCAGACGAGTTTCTTTCGCTCGCTCCAGGGTTCGCCATCCGGATTCGCGCTCGCACGATTGTAAATAATGCGACGATCGCTCGGCCAGGCGAAGCCCCACCCGTGACCGAGATAATCTTTCGATTTGCGCGAGTTCGGTTTGTTCACGCCATCGCTGCCAAAAGCGCCTGAATAAATCCAGCAACCGCTTGCGGTCGAACCATCGTCCTTCAATTCCTCATAACCGTTGACCTGCGCGCCATGATGCGGCTGGCCTTTGCCGTCGCGACCAAAAACAACGCCTGACTCGTTAGGCTGCGGTTGCGTTTTCCATCCGTTGATCTCTGCAAGCACGGCTTCCATGCTCGGCTCGCCATGTTCGTCCTGCGGATACCACCAATCGAGCGCGCGCAACGGTTCGTCGATCGGATCGTCCGATTCCTTCGCTTTTGCGATCAAGCGCTGCGCGAGCTGATGCATGAACCAGCTCTCGCTCCGACAATCACCCGGCGGATCGACCGCCTTTTCGCGCCATTGCAAGAGCCGCTGCGTGTTTGTAAAGGCGCCTTCCTTTTCCGCATGGCCAGCGGCGGGGAAAAAGAAAATTTCAGTTTCGATATCTTCGGTCTTCAGCTCGCCGCGCTCGATTTCCGGTGAGTCGTACCAGAACGAGGCGGGTTCGATCTCGACCATGTCGCGCACAACCAACCATTTCAGTTTCGCGAGCGCCTTGCGTTGGAGTCGCGCGTTCTGCGCGCCGACGGCGGGATTCTGTCCCATCAACAACATTCCTTCCATTTTTCCGTCCAGCATCTGATAGAGAAATTCGAAGAAGGAATGGTTGCCGGTGAGTTTCGGAATCCATTCGTAACCGAAATCGTTCTCCTTCGTCGCGCGCGACCCGTAATATGCCTTCATCAGGCTGATGAAATATTTCGGGAAGTTCGACCAGAGGCCGGTCTTGCTCGTGTATTTTGCGAGATAATCCTTGAGCGTGTCCTCGTTTTTTCCGGCGACCGGCATCTTTAGATAACCGGGCAGAATATCGTAAAGCGTCGGAATATCGGTGGAACCCTGGATGGAAGCGTGGCCCCGCAAAGCGAGAATTCCGCCGCCGGGCCGACCGATGTTGCCGAGGAGCAATTGCAAAATCGCGGCCGTGCGAATGATCTGCACGCCTTTCGAATGCTGCGTCCAACCGACCGCGTAACAAATCGCTGCGGTTTTGTCCGGGCCAGACGCCCTAACGAGTGCGTCGGCAACCTTCTGGAAAAGTTCCGGCGGAATGCCGCAGATCTTTTCCACCATCTCGGGTGTGTAACGCGAGAAGTGGCGCTTCAACTTTTGGAAAACGCAATTCGGATCCTGAAGCGAAAGATCGCGCTTCGGATGACTCAAGTCATCACCTTCGTAGAGCCAGCTCTCGGGTGAGTAGGCGCGTTTCTCTTCGTTCCAGCCGGAAAAATAACCGTCGCCGTTATCTTCCGGATCACGGTAATCCTCGCGTAAAATGCACGACGCATTCGTGTAGTGCACAACGTAATCGCGGAAGAAAAGTTCGTGCTCGATAACGTGGCGAATGATGCCGCCGAGAAAAACGATGTCGGTTCCGGCGCGAAGTGGCACCCAAATGTCAGCGAGCGCGCTCGTGCGCGAAAATCTTGGATCGACGTGAATGATGGTCGCTCCGCGCTCTTTCGCTTTCATGACCCAGCGAAATCCGACCGGGTGAGCCTCGGCCATCGACGAGCCTTCGATTAAAATGCAATCCGCGTTCGCGAGATCTTGTTGCGCGGTCGTAGCTCCGCCCCGGCCGAAGGAGGTGCCCAGACCGGGCACCGTGCTGCTATGTCATATCCGGGCCTGGTTGGAAACGCACACCATTCCCAGGCCTCCGGCGAAAAGTTTTTTGATGAGATAATTTTCTTCGTTGTCGAGCGTGGCGCCGCCGAGATGCGCGATCGCTTCGGTGTGATTGATAACCGAGCCGTTTTTCTCGCGAATGAACGTGCGTTTGCGCGATTCCCACACGCGATCGGTCACCATCTCCATCGCGCGGTCGAGCGAAATTTCCGTCCATGATTTCGCGCGCGGCGCGCGATATTTCACTTTGGTTTCGCGGCGCGAGTGCGTGAGCAGTTGGTAGGAAGCAGCGCCCTTCGGACAAAGATTCCCCTGGCTGATCGGACTTTCCGGATCGCCTTCGATCGAAATCAGTTTTCCGTCTTTGTGAAAAATCAGCTGCCCGCAGCCGACACCGCAATAAGGACAAATCGAGCGCGCCACTTTCGCGTCGTCGATGCGCGCGTGCATCGCGCGCGTTATGTCCGACATAGCCTCAAGTCCCGTGCCGTCTTTCCGTTCGCGAATCTGGCGAACGAGCGGCCATTTCGAGAGGAGATCAGTCAGCGACCGCATCAAGTATTTATCGTACAGGAAAGCGCGTTTGGCCACTCCGAAATTTTCCGGGCGGAAAGATAAAACGGGTACACTTCCCCAGTGAAAATGGAGGCCTACTTGAAGAGCGCAGGCAGCTTCAGCAATGTCGTCCAGACGCCCCAGGCAAACGGAATGCCGACGATGAGCCAGTAAATGAAAATTCGAAGCGCGTTGCCGCCCGATACATTTTGCTCAGCCATAAAAAATCCCTTTACGCGTTTACGCTTGAGGTTCTTTCTCGCGGAAATGGAAGCGCTCGGCCACGGGGCGCACGGATAGATTGCAGATCAATCCGATGACGAGCAATCCCGCCATGAGGTACATCGTCGGCGCGTAAACCCCCACACCGCTCGCGCCGTGATCCTTTAGATATTTGCGGATGTAATTCACCAGCACCGGTCCCAGGATTCCGGCCACGGACCAGGCCGTCAGGACGCGGCCGAAAATAGGGCCGACGTGCATCGATCCAAATAAATCTTTCAAGTAAGCGGGCATGGTCGCGAACCCGCCGCCATACATGGTCAGGATCACGGCGCAGACCGCGACGAAGAAAACGACGCTGCCGCTGTGGCCGGAGAATGGGATCAGGCAGTAAAGTATCGCGCCTAACAAAAGATAGGTGACGTAGACTGCTTTGCGGCCAGTGTAATCGCTCGCCGACGACCAGAGGAAACGTCCCGCCATATTAAAGAGACTGAGCAGCGCGACGAAACCGCCTGCGGCCGCGGCCGCCACTTTTCCAGGAAACATTTCCTGAATCATAGGCGAGGCTTGCTCCAGAATGCCGATCCCGGCGGTGGTGTTGAAACAAAGAACGATCCAGAGGAACCAGAACTGCGGTGTGCGCCAGGCCTGATCGACCGCGACGTTCGCGCGCGTGATGAGCTTTTGCTCTTGGGTGGAGGGCTGATAGCCGGCCGGTTTCCAATCTTGCGCGGGGACGCGCACGACGAGGGAACCGAAAATCATAAAGCAAAAATAAATCAGGCCAAGCGCGATGAAACTTTCGGCGACCCCGATGCTGGTGGCGGACTTGAAATGATCCATCAGCCGCAGGCTCAGGTTCGAGCCAATAAAGGCGCCGCCGCCGAAGCCCATGATGGCCATGCCGGTCGCCATGCCCGGGCGGTCGGGGAACCATTTCACGAGTGTCGAGACCGGGGAAATATAGCCAAGGCCGAGGCCGATACCGCCGATCACGCCGTAGCCGAGATAGATGATCCAGAGTTGGTGCCACCAAACACCGAAGGCGGAAATGACGAAGCCGCCGCCGAAGCAAAGAGCTGCGACGAACATTGTTTTTCGCGGGCCGACTCGCTCCGCCCATTTCCCCAAAAC
>DASYVG010000312.1:0-3051 GCA_035937255.1 Chthoniobacterales bacterium
GTATTCATCAGGAGGCGCGAAACATCTTCCTGATTTCGTGCAGTCTCGTCCAGTAGATCACCGCGAGCCGTTGCGCGTTTCCCGTTCGCTGAACCATTGAGTCGCGTGGTTCCATTGGGCGCCGAGTGATTGGACCCGTTAGTCGCAGCTTTCGAGCGCGAGTCCGCGCCTGTGTGCTGATTCCGGCCGTCTGATTCAGACGGGTCGAATTGTTTCATTGAGACCGACCGATGGATCCGTCCTCGATACCAGCGTGACTCGACTTCTCTTTGTGTTTGCATCCCTAGAATTCCGCAAACTGCCGCCCCCGGTCAGCGCTACCCTTGCGGACCTGTCTCGCGTTTTTCATGTTAAATTCGTCCGCGCCCCAGAACCTTCGCCAAATAGCGGAGGTCTTATAAAAGTCAGACTCAGTAGAGCTAACTACTTTCCACCGCATACCGTCAACTGAATTCTCGCTCCCCCTGCTGTAGCCACTCTCGGACCAAAAGCACCCTGATTCACTCTTCGCATCCTCATCTTGAGGTGACCGAATTCAATCTTCACCCTGTGGCAGAAGATTTCAAAATCGTAATCTACGATAGCGAATGCTCGGCGTCTCGGGCTTGGACGCATCGCACGCGACATTATTCGCAGCGCCCGAGGACGACGCAGGCATTAATGCCTCCGAAGCCAAATGAGTTGCTCAGGACATGATGTAGTTCCGCCTCCCGACCGTGGTCCGGGACAACGTCGAGGTCGCACGCGGGGTCGCGCGTAGATCGATTGAGAGTTGGCGGGATCCATTGTTTTTCCAACGCCAGAGCGGCGATTGCCGTTTCAATCGCCCCGGTTGCGCCAAGCGGATGCGCCGTAAACGCCTTCGTCCCAGACACGGGGATTCTTTCGATTTCGGGGCCGAATACTTGTTTTAAAGCCATCGTTTCAGTGCTGTCGTTCAACTGGGTGGAGCTGGCGTGCGCGTTGATGTAACTCACCTCGCTTGGGGAAAGTTGCGCATCGCCGAGCGAATCCCACATCGCCCGAACGCACGACTCGCCGCTGGGGAGCGGAGACGTCATGTGGAAAGCATCGTTGTTGAGACTGTACCCGAGGACCTCCGCGTAGATGTGCGCACCGCGCGCACGCGCGTGCCCTAATTCCTCGATCACCAGCGACGTCGCACCTTCGCCCATGACGAAGCCGTCTCGCATCAGGTCGAACGGGCGACATGCACCACCTGGATCGCCCTGCCATTGGCTCATCGTCTTGATGATCGCGAACGCGCCGAAGGTAAGCGGGCTTAACGGTGCTTCCGCGCCGCCGGCGATGATCACGTCAGCAAAATCATCTCGAATGTAACGTAACGCCTCTCCCACGGCGACCGTGCCGCTTGCGCAGCTGTTCGAGTTCGTGGTGCCGACGCCGCGGAAGCCGAACTCGAGTGCGATATTGGAGTGCGCCGAGCCGCCGAAGACCTGCAAGGCGAGCGTCGGGTTCACTCCGCGCGTTCCCTTCTTCAAGAAGTGAGCATGCTGATATTCCGCGTTCGCCACGCCGCCGAGGGCGGTGCCGAAACTAACGCCAACGCGATGCTGCGGTTGCTCCCGCCCATAGGGAAATTTCGCATCTTCCAGCGCGAGTTTCGCGGAGGCGACCGCGAACTGCGCGTATCGATCGAGGCGCTTCAGTCTATGGGGCGGGAAATATTTCTCACCGTCCCATTCGGGAATCTCGCCCGCGCAGCGTGCATTGAAGGCGCTCGCATCAAAACTACGAATATGTTTGATGCCGCTTTTTTCCGCGCGCAGACCAGACCAGAAGTTCGCCCGGCCGATCCCGATGCACGTGATCGGTCCGATGCCGGTGATGACTGCGCGGCGTCGGCCAGCACCGCGATGACTGATCCGTTCGCGGGTCATCGACGCTCGTTCTCCAGATATTCCTTCAGGCACCGCAGTGTCTGGTTTGCAATATGATGAATGAAGAAATCGCCGATGACGGGCTCCGCGATGCGCGCCAGAACCGGCACCCGAAAACGCATCTCATGATCGATGGTTACGAGCACACCGGCACCCGTTTCGACGAAAGTCCAAACAACGCGCATCCCTTTGGTGAAGGCTTTTAAATGATGAAAATGGACCCGCAGCGACGATCGATCGATGATTTGCTCCGAGGTCCACGAGATCGGAATTCCAGAGCGCGTGGCTGCCATCACGACAACATTACGATCGGGTGAGCGCTCGAGATACCGAATGTAGCGATAGTGCGGCAGGATCTTCGGCCAGAGCTCGAGATTCGCAGCGGTCTCGAAGATCGCCTGCCGCGGGGCGTCTATGATGATCGAATTTGCTTTTTGCATCGAGCGCAGAAACGCTCGCGCGAATCGGCCGGGGAGAGTAATCTGCGACCACCAAGTAAACAACAAGGCGGACCGCTTATGGCATTGGAAATGAAGACAAGCTGCTAAAAGTGCGGGACCGAATTACCATCCCGCGCGGAAGCTCACATCTGCATCCACGAGTGCACCTTCTGCGACTTTTGCGCAGAGGAGATGCGGGGGATTTGCCCGAACTGTGGAGGAGAACTGGTGCGACGCCCGCGCGCCGGGAAGGCTGTCGAGCAGCTTTGAAAACCGGCGGCTCTAGTGCGTTGGTGCACCCTGTGACGCTGCGGCCCCGATAGGGGAATTGCCGGCGGGGAGATGAGTCGCCTTCCAATCCATCGCCATGCGGATCCGAGCACGACCACTTGGGTGGTCAAAGAAAATCCATTCTTCGGCTGGGCTCGGATCGAGCTTGCGATATGCGCCTAATTTCAGCGCGACCTTGGCCATTCCGTCAGGCTCGCGGGACGTATTGATGCCGAAAGCGTCCGCTTCCACCTCTGCGGAACGGATCACGGCGTTGTCGATGGGGGTGAGGACGAAAGAGATCGCGGCCAGAATCAGCGCGAGCAGCGGAAGGCCAGCGGGATCAGCGATGCCACGCACGCTCCAACGAGAGCCCCAGACGCGGAGAGCGCGATCGAAGGCAACGCGAGTCACCGCGAAAGCAACGAGGGCGAGGAGCG
>DASYVG010000313.1:0-5291 GCA_035937255.1 Chthoniobacterales bacterium
CCATCGCGCTGAGCAGGAAGAGAGCCCAGAGTGCCAACATGAGAGCCGCGCCACGGCGCGCCAGGTGAGGGCGTCTCATCACAATGGGGTGCGCCCGAGCGCCACGATAGCTTCCCAAGGAACGGAACGGTCCGGTCGCCCGATGACAATCTTTATCAAACGCGGCAAAGTCACCGCATCGCTCCACCTATCGACCCAGGTATTCAGCCGTGGATCGAAGTACGTGATCCGCAAACTTCGCACGTCCGGCAACAGTGCGACCCAGCTTTCGTGCTCGGTCGCGCCCTGAGCGTCTGCCTTGGGCGTGCGGAGGACCCCGAGGTCCATTTGGTCGCTTTTCTCCGAGATGCGCCGCAAGCGGAGCCTAACCCGGTAATCATCGGCCGCGTAACGCGTGAGCAAGCCGGGGCCAGGTCCGCAGATCCAGGTGATTTCGTCACGCGGACGATCATTGAGTTTAAACGGCTCACCGGTAATAGCCGCTCCACCTGCCGGTAGACCTTGCCACTGCGCCGTCAGCAAATTGACGAGGCCGATGTAGCGCGCATCGGCTTCGCTTTCCTGCGATGAGATGCGAATGGCGGTGAGGTTCGTGGTTACAAAGCGATAGATCGCGAGCGACATCATGGCGAGAATTGCGACGGCCAGCGTGATCTCCAGCAGCGTGAAGCCGACGCGGCGTGTCGCTTTAACCGGCGCGGTAAACATAGAACTCGATCTTTTTCGATTGCGTGACGCCGCGCCGTGACCATTCCGCCGTGAGCGTCACTCGATTCAGGCCGCCGATTTCGAGATTCTTCTCGTCTGTTAATCCAGCGGCCGCGCTTCTCTGGATGAGCTTTACGAGTCCATAGCCAGTCTCGATTTTAACTTCGCGCACGGCATCCGGCACCCCAGGCGTCGCCTGCACCTCTGCCATGCGGTTGGCAAGAATCCGCCGGACGCGATCTTCCTCCGCGCTCAGGGAACTCGCGTTGATGCAGTTCTCGACCGCGCGTCCGAGCGTTAGGATTCCGACGACGAAAATCGTCAGCCCGATCAGCACTTCGTAAAGCGCGAAGCCGCCGCGGCGGGAATTATCGGGCGGCATAGCTGGAGAGATCCGGTCGCGCGGTGAGCGGAGAATAACGCGCCGTCCATTTGCCGTTCTTGCCCGTGAACCCAACCACTGCTGGTTCGCACGTTCCTGACGGCCAAAAAATCCATTGAGCGGGAGCATCTTTGAGAAGGGCTGCCGGCAGGGTCAACGAAATGGCGTCGCCACGATCGAGTTGCCATATTGCGATCGGCTTGCCGGCTTCAGCTTTCGTGAAGGCCTCCGGGCGGACCGCCAGCGCATCTTTCATCCAGACGATCAGATAGGGCCGGCGCTCCGAGACACTGTGTTCCTGCGCCTGATGCACCAAGCCGTTGAAAGAGTCGAGAGAACGTCGCAGCCGTTTATCCGCCAGGACGCCACTCAGACTCGGCACGGCCAGCAAAAGCAAGAGTAACAGGATGAAGACCGAGACGGCGATTTCCACCAGGGTGAAAGCTTCGCGCCGGCGCACGGCGAGATCCTACGCTCTCTCGTTTAAATCACAATAGAGCCGCGGTGTGGCGCGCTGGATAACGCGTCATTCGTGCAATCCGCCGCTAAAAAAACGCAACAGACCGGCAGCAGCCTGCGGCTCGCTATGGTAACTTTTGCCGTTGTGAAAACGCTCGCGCACTGCCGCATCGCCTTGCTCGCGGCGTTGGTGGTCTATCCCCTCGGTGCGATGGCACAATCCGCGACGCCCGCTGTTCCAGCCCCGAGCGAGGTGAAGAGCTATCTCCTTACGGCCCTCGGGAAGATGGAGACAGCGGCTAACGAATTCGTGGCTGATGCGGCCGCTTACGATAGCCTCGTCAAAGCGCGCGGCGGAAATGTCGCGGAAGCGTTCAAGACTTCGCCAGCCGAAATCACGCACCTGGTCGAAGCACTGCGCGAGGAATATAAGGCGATGGACAGCTTTGGTTATGAAACGATCGAGGGAATCGTCGCCGGTGTGCCCTCGCTCTCCGAGTTCGACGTCTATCTCGATTCCGGCGTACCGCAGGATCAGGCTGGCGGCGGCACTCCCGTGGCGCCAGTCGTCCTGGCGCTTCCGACCGGCGACAAGATCGACCACGCTGGCTGTCTTTTCACTTACTTGATCGAACCGATGCTCTGGGGCTCAAATCGGAAACTCGTCGTGCCGGTTGATCTTGACCATGACGGCAGCGTGGGTCCGCGCGAATCGCTCCCGCGCACCGACGTTCTGACCGCGGTCGCGAATGATGTTCGCGCCCAGATCCATCAACTGCACGAGACTGCGCTCGCCTGGAAACCTACGACGAGCGACTGCTTCGCCGCTATCATCACGATGACACCGACGCTCTCCGGATATTTCGATGACTGGAAAGAGGCGCGTTTCGGCCACGCGACTTCCGCCAAATTCACCGCCGTCAGCCGCGTCTCCGATATGCGGGGAATCATGTCGAGCGTGGCCATTCTCTACGGCGCGGTGGAAGCAGAGGTTGCGGGTAAAGATCCGGCGCTCGCGACTTCAATCGAGCGCGGCTTCTCCGGCGTGCTCGCCTTCATCGACCGTGTCCAACGCCGTGAAGAAAAAGCCGGCGCAGCACTGGCGGCGGCGGAGATCGATGAACTGGGCGAGCAAGCGAAACAGAAAGCGGACAAGCTCGTCCCGCAGGTCGAACAAGCGGCTGCCATTCTCGCAGTGCAGCCGGCTGGATGATGAAATTGCGCTTCCGAGTTTTCGTCGCCGTTGCGGCCGTCGCCGCCAGTCTGCTTGAGGCCGGCCAGGTGCGCGGCGAAATCGCCGGCAGCGTCGAAACACTGGAAGCGCAGCTTGAGGAGGTACTACTTGATTCGTTAGGCAATCGGGCCGACGCCGAGGATTGGGATGCGCTCCAAACAGCGAATTCCGGTTTCGTCAGCACGCTTACTTCACGCGTCGCGCAGGAGTACTGGCAGCGCGCGAGTGAGACGCTCTCGACGAATGACAACAACACCGCGATCGGATTAAGGTCAGGTGTCGGCGGAGGACTCCCCGCGGCGCTACAGCACACGATCGCGCTCGAGATGCTCGAGGCCTTGCGCGTCGGAGATGTGAGCGCCTCGCAGCAATGGCGGGCTCTGATCGCGTTACCGAAGCATGCCAGCAGCGTGGAAGGGGCACTCGCCCTCCAACGCCTGGGTGCGAATCGCGCCCAGCAAGATGCCGTCCTGCAGCTTCTGGCTCGCGAATACATTACCTGGCAAAGTACTCGCGTCCGCGAAAAACTCGACGGACTCAAGCGTGTCGTTCAGGCCGGCCTCGCCAACCCGGCTTTGGCTGACGCGCGCATGACGGAGATCGACGTGCTCGCGCGATTTCCGCGCGAGATACAAGCGGCCGCCGGGATCGAACAACCGCCTTTGCGTTCCTCCCAGCCGATCTCGGAACTCACGCGTACAGCGCGCGCGGGAGATTGGGCGGCCTTTCTGGAGCGCTTTGCGCGATTCCGCCAGGATTGGGAAGCGACCTTGCCAAGCTTGCTCACCCCGGCGGAAGTGGAGCGGCAGGGAAGATTGCTCGTCAAACTCGTTAGGTTGGTTCCGAAGGAATACCACAATGGCGTGAGGGACGGCCAGATCGTCGTCCCCTTGGAATATCGCGAGGCGAAAAACTTCATCGTCCAAGCGCAGCAGCTGGTGAGTGAACTGAGCGGCGCCTGGCGGCAAACGAATGCCGTTGCCTTCGAGAAGAATGCTCCGCCGTTGATGGCAAAGCTGGAGGAGACCGAACGCCTCATTGTGACCAAGGCCGATCCAGCGGAGGTGGAAACGTGCACCAAACAAAGCGAGCAAGTGCTCGCAAGCGGCTTCGGACTGACCGCGCAGCGCCCCGGCGCCGACAAAGCCGCGATGAATGAAATCGCGCTGGAAGTCCGCACTGCGCTAAAAAATTCCCTGGCCGCAGCACAAGCCGGTCGCTGGAACGAGGCCGAATCGCAGCGCCTGGAAGCCTACACTACGTTCGATACTGAGCTCGAGAAACGCGTGCTGCCGCGCGATCCGGAACTCGGTTTGCGCGCGGAACGAAGTTTTCTCGATGGCGAAGAGGATCTCCCGGGTATCAAAGCGTTCTTAGATCAACGCAAACGTGGTCCGTCACTCGAAGCTGCCTTCACGCGCACGTTGCAAGCCGTCGACGATTGCGCTGCGCTGCTGAAAGTAAATCTCTCGCCGGCCACCGTGATCTATACGGTGCTCACCATTTCCGCACGCGAAGGGCTTGAAGCCGTTGTCGTGCTCGCTGCGCTCCTCGCGGGCATGCGCGGGGTTGAAAATCGGACCACGCGAAAGCGCGTCGTAACGGGCGCTTGGCTCGCACTTGGCGCCACGGCCCTGACTTTCTGGCTCTCGCGGACGCTCATTCAATCGCTTAGTCGTTTCGGCGAGAAACTGGAGTCGATCGTATCGGTACTCGCAGTTGTCGTGTTGTTGATGGTGACCAACTGGGTCTTTCACAAGGTCTACTGGGTCGGCTGGAACGCGAAGCTGCGGAAGCTAAGTAAGGCGGCCGGGCCGGCGGAGGAATCAGGGCTTGAATGGCTTTCACTGGTCACGGTGGGCTTTCTCACGATCTACCGGGAAGGATTTGAGACGACGCTCTTTCTGCAGTCTTTAATCCTGGAGGCCGGCATGAAATGGGTCCTGGTCGGCATTGCACTGGGCGCGATCATGGTGGGCGCGACGGGACTAATTATTTTCGTCATCGGCGCCCGGCTTCCGTACCGCAAATTGCTGGTCTTCACCGGGGTCCTCGTCGTCTCAATCCTGGTCACATTCCTTGGTTCCACCGTGCGACTCTTCCAGACGGTTGGGTGGCTCCCCATCCATCCGCTGCCCGCACTACACGTGCCGACGTGGATGGGCTTTTGGCTGGGGATTTATCCCTCGATTGAAGGTCTCGCGATTCCACTTCTCGGCTTCGCTTACGTTGGTGGCGCATGGCTCTTTGTAAAATGGCAGGCGATGCGGCGCGGCGCACACGCGATGCGTGAAGCCCGCGAAACTGAGTCGTTCGCTGCGCATCCAGCCCTCGCGAAGCGACCGCCCCTTAGTTGAGGAACATCTCCTCCACGCGGCCTCATGACAAAGTGCATTTTCTTTTTGCTGTTGCTCGGCCTGTCCGCTGCTTCCTGCTTCGCTGGCGCGCGTCGCTTCACTTACAATTACGAAGCGACGACGGCAGCGCCGGGCGGCTTCGAAATCGAAA
>DASYVG010000314.1:0-4976 GCA_035937255.1 Chthoniobacterales bacterium
GGAACCGCCGGCGGCATTCGTCTTGACGTCCCGAAGACAGATCTTCGTCCGACGATGGATCGCGTCAAAGGCGCGATCTTTTCGAGCTTGAGCGACAAGATGGTGGGAGCTCAAGTGCTCGATCTTTTCGCCGGCACTGGCGCGCTCGGTATCGAGGCCCTCAGTCGTGGTGCGGCTGCCGCGCTCTTCGTTGAAAATGATCGCGCCGCGGCTCTCGCCATCGAACGCAATTTCGTTCGCACGAAGGTGCGAGGAAGCGTCACGCAACAAGATGTCTTTCGGTTTCTGAAAGGCGCGCGTCGAAACCAGCGTTTTGACCTGATCTTTGCCGATCCGCCGTACGATCGCACTCCGTCTGGCCAGAGTTACACCGATCTCCTCCTGGGCAGCATCGAATTGCGGGAGCTCCTCAGCCCGGAGGGCATCTTCATTCTTGAAAAGCGGCCGGAAGAGCAGCTGCCGTCGGCACCATCATGGGAGGTGACGCGGGCGAGAACCTACGGCGCCACAGAGGTATTGTTTCTTCGCACTTACAGTCCTGCACCGGAGATCGCTCATGAAGTGAAATGATAAGATTTCTCTACAATGTGCTGTTCCCGCTCGGGTTGATTCTTTTTCTGCCTGGCTATCTCATCAAACTGGTCCGGCGCGGCGGCTATCGCGACAAATTTGGGCAGCGGCTTGGTTTTTACGACGCGGCGCTGCGGCAGAGGCTTGCCGTCGGAAAGCGCGTGTGGATACACGCCGTAAGCGTGGGCGAAGTGCGAATCGCATTAAAACTTTCCGCACGCATGAAGCGGGACGATCCCGATCTCTGTTTTGCACTCACGACCACGACAACTACGGGCTTTCAGTTGGCGGTCAGACATGGCTGCACATGGCTGGAGGTTCTGTATACGCCGCTCGATTTTTGGCCCGTAATGCGGCGCGCTTTTCGCGTCATTCGCCCGCGGCAAATTGTTCTCGTCGAAGCGGAGGTATGGCCGAACATGGTGGCCTTTGCGAATGCTCGGGGCATATCCATTGCGCTCGTCAATGCCCGGCTCTCGCCACGATCCGAACGGCGTTTCCTTCGCTTCCGCTTTTTTGTCGCGCCTCTCTTCGCCCGGCTGGACTTAGTTTGTGTTCAGGATCCGAATGATGCGCCACGATTTATCGCACTCGGGGTCAATCCCAAGAAAGTCCGCTACACCGGAAGTGTGAAGTTCGATTCAGACGACCGGCGCGAAGGCGTGTCCCTCGACGAGTCGACTGCTCTTTCCGCAGAACCGCATGGTCTGTCCGCGCTCGTCCTTCTCGGAGGAAGCACCCATCGCGGCGAAGAGAAACTTCTCGGGCGACTTGTCCTACAGCTACGGCGCGAATTTCCTGCCCTGACGCTGTTTGTTGCCCCTCGGCACACGGAGCGGGTGCGCGAAGTTCGGGCTCAATTGGAGGAGCTTCAGCTGCGGGTCCGGCTCGCGAGTGAAGCAGGATCTTCCCAGATCGGTGGGATCGATTGTCTGGTGCTTGATACGACCGGAGAATTGTCGCGTTGGTATCACGTCGCGACGGTGGTGTTCGTTGGCAAAAGTTTCAGCGCGCGCGGCGGGCAGAATCCCATTGAGCCGATCTTGGCCGGAAAGCCGGTCCTGTTCGGGCCACACATGGAGAATTTTCAGACGCTCGCCCGTTCGCTGCTCGCGCACGAGGCCGCGATTCAGGTGCGCGACGAAACAACCTTTCGGGAAGAAGTAGCGAGGCTACTTCGCAGTCCGGAATTGCGAGCCTCGCTCGTGCAGCGCGCCGACATAGTCCTCGCTCCTCACCGCGGCGCGACCGAACGGACGGCTGCGTTTTTGCGCACTCTCGGCTGACACCGTTGCGCTCGCGCACGCTGGAAGCCTGTAAATTACTTGCGCCGGCCGACGCCACTTCTGATATTGGCGCGCCTCGCGAGACCCTATCGTCCAGTGGCCTAGGACACCGCCCTTTCACGGCGGTAACACGGGTTCGAATCCCGTTAGGGTCGCCACACCTGGCTAAAGCCGAGAGCACGCCGCGCAGGAACGGACGCGCGCGAGTAAGGCATGGACGAGGGCCGCATTCTCTTGTACCGAATTGGAGGAACGCCCGCTGAGGGCGAGCGTCCGTTCGACCCACGGCACCGTGAATATCAATCATTTTCTTAACCAGCTGAAGCCGTACTACGATGCGGGACTGATCAATGCGGTCGGAGTCGTCGGAATTTTCGCGCTCGTCGCGGTGGCGCTGGCGCCGAATTTCCTGCGCTGGTTGCACCGGCCGAAACTGCACATCGCGATTCCCGGAAATTACTACGCGCCGAAGCAGGAATTTTCGAACGAACAGATCGGCGTTTACACGCTCTCGGCTCCGTTCATTCTCCGGAATGCGGGGCGGTCGGCGGCCGCGCACATCCGCGCTGTCGCGACTGATTTTTACAAATTCTGGCCCGGCCCAAAGTTCGGCTGCGATCACGTTCGATCATCGCAAAACGCTCTTGAGGGTTCTGACATTGATCTTCCGGCCGGATTTTCGACGCCGATTTTGCTCTGCAGTTTTACGAGCGCGGGACGATCGAAGAGCGGCTTCGTGATCGGCCGTTCGATCCGTTGCTCGTTCTCGTTTGGCAACGCCGGTGGCCAGGGCGCTCCACCAGCCGGAGTTAAGTTTACCCCCCCGCCAGATCTGGAAACGGGAACCTACGTCGCCCGCGTGGTTATTTCCGGATCAAACGTACTCCCGACATCGAATTTGATCATCATGGAATTGGGTGGAGAGACCAATCCCGAGCTTGGAGAAGAAATTAAGCTGGGCATCGCCGGGAGGCGCGAAACGCACGCCGTCAAGACAGCCGACTCTCGTCGCCAGCGTTTCCGCGCCAGCAGGGGTTGATCGGGGGCCGCGCCGGACAGGTCCGCAGGCATCGGCCCTGCGTCGGGTGCCCGCACTTATCAGCTTGCTGCGGAGGCTGTCCGCGATACACTCGGTCTGGAGATGGAGAGCGATTCAAGCGGAAGTTAACGGCCTTGCATGCACGGTCTTTCCGGGCCGGCGTTGCCCGCCCGACGGAATGTAATGATGAATAGTCGCAACGGCGTGGCCGAAACCGAGAGCGTTCCACCCGCATCGATACCGCCGTGTATCGTGGTCGCCGGTGAATCGGAACACGTACACGATCCGATGAAATTCACTCTCGGCGATTTTGTCGTTGGTCAGAGCACCGATCCGCTCCGGCCGCCTCCGGAATTCACGCAGTGGCGGAATGCGATGGATTGGGAGGCTTCGCTCTACGAACCGGAGATGCTGGCCACCGCGGGAGCGCGTACCAGGATTAATTACGACGGGAAGAGTCATCCGGTCATCAACCTCTGCTCCTATAATTATCTGGGGCTCGCGAATCGGCCGGAAGTTATCGCCGCGGCGAGTGAAGCCCTGCAGCGCTACGGGGTCGGCGCGTGCGGTTCACCCACGCTCTCGGGAATGACGGATTTGCACCGGCAACTCGAACGCCGTGTGGCCGAGTTTCTCGGCCGCGAAGATGCGATGCTTTTCAATAGCGGTTTTGGCGGGGCGCTCGGAACGATTTCCGGCTTGTTACGCAAGACGGACGTCGCGGTGATGGATAACCGATCCCATCTTAGTTTGCGCGATGGAGCAGTGCTGGCGCGCTCCCGGTTGGATCGTTTCGAACACAACGATCCCGCTTCACTTGATGCAGCCCTGCGCCGCCGCAAAGGCAAACGGCAGCTCGTCATCGTCGAAGGCATCTATTCCATGGATGGCGATTTCGCCAGCTTGGAAGGATTGCTCGATGTGGCAGACTCCCACGGCGCGAGTGTGTTTATCGATGAAGCGCATTCAATGCTGGCGTGCGGAGATCACGGGCGCGGCGCGGCCGAGCGATTTCGTGTGGAAGAACGCATTCGCCTGATTTACGGAACTTTCTCGAAGGCTTTTGGCGCGCTTGGTGGCTTTGTCGCGGGGCCAGCTGAGACGATCGAATACCTCCGCTTTTACGCCCACTCCTACGTCTACTCGTGCGCGTTGCCACCCGTCGTGATCGCGGCCATTCTGCGCGCACTGGAGATCGGGACGAGCGAGCGGCAGCTGCGCGCGCGCTTGTGGGATAACGCCGATTATTTCCGGACCAAATTGCATAGCCTGGGCGTCGATACCGGGAACTCGACTACCTACATCATGCCTCTGATCATCGGCGATCGTGCTCGCATGTATCGACTCGGACATGAACTCCGCCGCCGCGGTTTGTTCGTCGCGCCCGTCGATTACCCTGCGGTCCCAGAGGAAGGCGTCTGCTTCCGCGCTTGCGTCACAGCGAATCACACTCGGACGGATCTGGATGAAGCGCTGAACATCATCGAGGACACCATCGTCCCCGAGTTGCTCCAGCACGCGTGACGCCCAGCCGGTTCGCGCGCATTTTTCGTTGAGCATGCCGAAAGCGATCGGGCGCACCTACAAAGGTCGTGACGTGGAAGGTTTCCTGGACCTGTTCTTTTATCGGCGGGTTGGGTTCCTTCTCGCACGAATCTTTGCGAAATTACGCGTGACTCCAACGGTCGTGACGACGCTGAGCGGTCTGGTCGGCATGACCGCGGGGCACTTTTATTTCTACCGCGATCTGCGACTGAACGTCATCGGGATGCTGCTGCACGTCTGTGCCAACGCGCTCGACAACGCGGATGGCCAGCTCGCTCGCCTAACGAATCAGGGAACGCGGTTCGGACGAATGCTGGACGGGCTGGCGGATCACCTCGTTTTCCTGAGCGTTTACGTGCATCTTTGCCTTCGCCATATTTCCGCCGGAGGCACGTCATGGGTTTGCCTTCTCGCGCTGGCGGCGGGAGTCAGTCACTCGTTGCAAGGTGCCGCGGCCGATTATTTCCGAAATGGTTACTTACACTTCGTTCTCGGGAAACCGCGCGTGGAACTTGATTCGGCAGAGACCATCGGCC
>DASYVG010000315.1:0-6802 GCA_035937255.1 Chthoniobacterales bacterium
CACGCAGCGCGCGGAGAACACGTACCGTGCGGACTTTCACTGCATTACGCTCGGGCCGTGGCTCGCGAAGTTGTTGCGAGAGCGGTATAGCGCGACCGCGGATCATTTCGATTTCGCGGTCGAAACCGGAACGTATTGGCCGCGGCGGGATCTGCGCGTTCCTAGCCGCGTCTGCTTTTACGCACGACCCAATACGCCGCGTCGCGCTTACGAGATGGGCGTGGCGGCGCTTGAACTCGTGAAAACGCGACGGCCGGAAAGCGAAATTGTGCTTTTCGGCGCGGATGAGTTGACACCTCCGCCCCGCTTTCCTGTAACCGCTCGGGGGATGCTCGCCGCAGAAGAACTCGCAAGCCTGTTCTCGAGCTGCGATGTCGGGGTGGTGCTATCACTGACCAATCCGTCGTTTGTGTCGCTCGAGATGATGGCGTGTCGATGCGCAGTGGTCGAACTCGCGAGCGAGCGTTTTGACGGCGTCCTGACGCACGGGCAGGACGCGTGGCTGGTGGAGGCAAACGCGGAAGCGATTGCCGCCGGCATCATTCTGCTGCTTGAACACGACGCGCTGCGCGAAAAGCTTATCGAGACGGCATATCGCCGGGCGCGTGCGATGGACTGGCGCGATTCGGCGCGTCAGATCGAGGCTGTTCTCCTAAGGCAATCAGCTACGAACGCCGCGCCAGTGGCGACAGCTCGAAAATAAAAAACGCGCGGACGTTTCCATCCGCGCGTTTTGTAAAGTGACTAGCTCCGAGAGCTACGCTTCGACCGGTAACTCCACGTCCACGGGGCGCTCTTTTTTGCTGAGCGCGCGACGCAGCTTCGATAAGGCGATATTCTGAAGCTGGCGGATACGCTCGCGCGTGACGCCGAATTTTTTCCCCACTTCCTCAAGGGTTTTCGGTTTGCCGCCGTCCAGGCCAAAACGCGAGAAGATGATCTTCCGTTCACGATCGTCGAGAACGTCGAGCAAACCACCAACCTCATTCCGCAAATTTTTGTCCCGTAGCAACTCGAATGGCGTCTGTGCCTCCTCATCGCCAACGATTTCCCCGAACTCAGTCGAGTCGTCGTCGCTGATCGGCGCGTCCAGCGAGGCCGGGCGAATCGAGACGGTTTTCAGCTGTGAAACCTTGCCAGCGGCGATTCCAATTTCGTCGCCGAGTTCGTCATCGGTGGGTTCCCGTCCGAGTTCCTCACTCATCTGGAGAGAAACACGGCGCATCTTCGAGATTTTGTCCACCAGATGGACCGGAAGCCGGATCGTCTTCGACTGATTAGCGAGCGCGCGTTTGATCGACTGCTTGATCCACCACGCAGCGTATGTGCTGAGTTTGCCTCCCTTGGCCGGATCGAAGCGCTCGACGGCTTTCATTAACCCAATGTTGCCTTCCGAAATCAGATCGAGCAGCGGAAGACCGAGATTCGCATAATCGTGCGCGATCTTGACGACCAGGCGCAGGTTGGAGCGGATCATCAAAGCGCGCGCCTCGCGATCGCCCTTTTTGATCTTCGCAGCTAGTTCGATTTCCTGATTCGGGGTGAGAAGCGGGATTTGCCCAATTTCGCGCAGGTAAATCTTTATTCCGGTATCGCTATCTTCGGCGGCCATATAACTCTTCATGAAGTGGGGAAAGTAGACGAGCCCACGAGCTGCCAGATAATACGTTCTCCGGCCGCTCGTTGGTTTCGCGTTTTAGCATTCTAGAAACTATTTAACAAGGTTAAATATTCGAAGTAATGACAGCCCTTGGATGTGTTTCGTTCAAAGGTTTTGAGTGCCTTTTTAAATTCCTACCTAACATCAACAAGTAGAACGATTTGGCTACGAAACGTTGCAACAGGGTGCGCCATTCAATTTATGACCCTGCGCATCGGAGCTTTAACGCCATTTACGCCGATAGCTCGTTGGATTTGAATTCCATCTGAGCGCGGTGTAGAGCCCCAATCTAGGTTTGTAACCGACAAATCCTCGTTGCAAAAAAACAAGCGAAATGATCGATATTCGAGCACAATGCGCGAAGTGAGGCACGTAAGATCGGTAAACGCGCGTCGGGGAGCGTTGGCGAATATACGTCTGCGCATGGCGCCGCCGAGTTGAAAGTCGCTGATCCACGAACTGCGTCAGTCGGCCCTCGAGTAAGCGCCGCCACACGCGAAGAAGCAACAACATCATGAAAGACAAAATCCGCGTCGGCCTTATCGGAGTCGGCAACTGCGCATCATCGCTCGTCCAGGGCGTCGAGTTCTATCGGGACGCGAACCCGGATGATTTCGTGCCCGGTTTGATGCACGTCGATCTCGGCGGTTATCATGTGCGCGACATCGAGTTTTCGGCCGCCTTCGACATCAACGCGACGAAGGTCGGCAACGATCTGAGCGAGGCGATTTTTGCTGAGCCGAATAACACGATCAAGTTCGCCGAAGTGCCGAAGCTCGGCGTAAAGGTGCACCGAGGCATGACGCACGACGGACTCGGCAAGTATCTCAAGAAAGTGATCAAGAAATCGCCCGCTTCGACCGACGACATCATCGGGATTCTGAAAAAAACACGCACCGATGTCGTCGTTTCCTTTCTGCCGGTCGGATCCGAGATGGCGACGAAGTGGTACGTCGAGCAGATCCTGGAGGCGGGCTGCGCGTTCGTGAACTGCGTGCCGGTCTTTATCGCTTCGCAGAAATACTGGCAGCGCCGATTCGAGGAACGCGGACTGCCCATCGTCGGTGACGACATCAAATCTCAAGTCGGCGCCACAATTGCGCATCGCGTGCTCACCAATTTGTTCCGCGACCGCGGGGTGCGTCTGGACCGCACGTACCAGTTGAACTTCGGTGGCAATACCGACTTTCTGAACATGCTGGAACGCGACCGGCTGGAGTCGAAAAAAATTTCAAAGACGCAAGCTGTCACGAGCCAGCTCGGCCACGCCCTCGCAGCCGAGAACGTTCACGTCGGCCCGAGCGATTACGTGCCGTGGCTCACTGACCGGAAGTGGTGCTACATCCGCATGGAAGGCACCACCTTTGGAAACGTGCCGCTGAATTGCGAAGTGAAATTAGAGGTCTGGGATTCTCCGAATTCCGCCGGTGTCGTGATTGATGCGATCCGCTGCGCGAAGCTCGCGCTCGAACGCAAAATCGGCGGCGCCTTGATCGGGCCCTCGAGTTACTTCATGAAATCGCCGCCATTCCAGTTCACCGACGACGAAGCGCACAAGAAAACCGAGCAGTTCATCCATGGCGATGAGGAGCTCGCGGTGCCGGGGAACAGCAAACGGAACGGCCACAGACACGCCAACGGCAAGGCGGCGAAAAAGCCGCTGGCGAAACCGAAGCGATAGAACGCATCGTCTGAGGCGGACGATGGTTCCATCGTAAAGCAACCTTCAGACGACCTTGCTGCGCGGATTGCTCAAACAGCTGCACGTCGAACCTTTTGCCGCCATAGATCGTAGTCGAATCGTCTAAAACCGCCGCGAAGTTCGGGGACGATTTGCACCTTCCCCGTCTCCAGTTTGTCTGCCACTCTGCCGACTCGTGTTGGCGAAAATCTACTCCGCAGCCGTGTACGGCATCGACGCTTATGAAGTGGAGATTGAGGTCAACGCGGCAGGCGGCAGTCCTGTGATTGTCGTGGTCGGTCTGCCCGATACGGCGGTGAAAGAAAGCCGCGATCGCGTCACTACGGCGATCAGCAACAGCGGATACTTTTGGCCGCGCGGTCGCACCACGATTAATCTCGCTCCCGCTGACATAAAAAAAGAAGGCCCGAGCTTTGATCTCCCGATCGCGCTCGGAATGATCGCGGTCAGCGAAGAACTCGATGGCTCGACCTTGGAAAATTTTAGCTTCGTCGGCGAGCTGGCGCTGAACGGAGCGGTGCGACCGGTGAAAGGCGTGTTGCCAGTTGCCGTGGAAGCGCGCAGGCGTGGCAAGCGCGCGCTTTTCGTTCCGGAAGCGAATGCGCGTGAAGCCGCCATGGTCACAGGCATCGACGTTTACGGTGTGCAGAATTTACGGCAGACATTCGAATTCATTCGGGGCGAATCGCAGCTGGAGCCCACGCGCGGAGACATGACGCAATTTTTCGCCAATCATCAAACCTACGACGTCGATTTCAACGACGTGAAAGGCCAGGCTCACATCAAGCGTGCGATCGAAGTAGCGGTGGCGGGCGGGCACAATCTGCTCATGGTCGGCCCGCCTGGTTCCGGCAAGTCGATGGTCGCGAAACGTATCGCGACGATCATTCCGCCGATGTCGCTCGAAGAGGCGATCGAAACGACGAAAATTCACAGCATCGCTGGTTTGCTCGACAGCGAGAACTCGTTTGTCGCGACGCGCCCGTTCCGTTCGCCGCATCACACGATTTCGGATGTCGGTTTGCTCGGCGGCTCTGCCACGCCCGCGCCCGGGGAAGTGAGTCTCGCCCACAATGGCGTGCTCTTTCTCGATGAGTTGCCGGAGTTCAAGCGCTCGACCCTGGAAGTGATGCGCCAGCCGGTGGAAGACGGGAAGGTAACGATCTCGCGCGCCGCCGGCAGCGTCACTTTTCCCTCGGAGTTCATGCTCGTGGCGGCGATGAACCCGTGCCCGTGCGGCTACTTCGGCGATCTGAAACGCGAATGCCGTTGTGGTCCGGTGCAGGTGCAGCGTTACCGGCAGCGGATCTCTGGGCCGTTGCTCGATCGCATCGATCTCCACCTTGAAGTGCCGTCTGTGGAATACCGCGACATTTCCAGTGATCGCCCGGAAGAAAACTCCGCCGCGATTCGCGATCGCGTCATGGCAGCGCGAGCGACCCAGCAGGCGCGTTTCGATCGTGATCGCAAAACCACCTGCAACGCGCGCATGAGTTCGCGGCAAATCAAGCAGCACTGTAAACTCGATTCCGATTCGCAGGAGTTGATCCGAATCGCCATGACCGAGCTGAATCTCAGCGCCCGCGCTTACGATCGAATTCTGAAAGTCTCGCGCACGATCGCGGATCTCGGTGGAGCCGAAGCAATCACAGCAGAACACGTCAGCGAAGCCATTCAGTATCGGACCTTCGATCGCACGCTTTGGGTCTGAGCGCGGTGGTCAAAATGGAAGGCGTTTTCTCCGCTCGTCGCTTGCGTTCCGCGTGGGAGGAAGTGCGCTGGCCCTTCCTAACCTTCGTCGCTTCACGTCTCACAATCATCCTGGTCATGCTCACCTCGCGTCAGATCATGGCGCGGGGTCCGTTTGTGCAAATTTCAGGGCAGATGGAGCACGGCGGCACGCTCCTCGATCTTCTGAGGCAGTGGGATGGAGTCTGGTATCGGATGGTTGCGCAGCACGGATATGGGTCGCCGAGCGTGCCGTTGGCGCCCGCGTTCTTCCCCTTCTATCCGGGATCGTCGCCTTTTTGATCCGCGACTATCAGATCGCCAGTCTTGTCGTCTCGAACTGCTGCCTCATTGCCGCCGCAGTCGTATTCGATCGCCTCTTGCGGCTGGACTACAAAGAGACCACTCGCCGACGCGCGCTCATGTTTTTGATGTTCAATCCTGTCAGCTTCTTTTTTTCCTGCGCCTACACCGAACTTCTCACCCTCCCACCTCATTCTCTACCGCGCGTTCGTGATCGCCGGGATTCTTCTGCTCTTCCTCGGGATAGCGCGTCGAGTGCATCCGGCCTACTGGAGCTATGCGGCCGTTTCGGTCCTCTTCGATCTTTCGTGGTCCACGCTCGAGGGGGTGCCCAGATACCTGAGCGTGTCTTTCTACGTCGTTTTGGCATCGCTCGCAGAACGCGCAAAATGGACTTATGAGCCGCTGCTGGCGCTCTCAAGCGCGCTTCTCGCGCTGTGCACTGTCGCTTTCGCGAATGCATATCAGATGACCTGAACCGTCCGACGCGGCGTTGCAGTTTACGACTGCGGAACTTGCGGTGGGAATTGACACCGCCCAGGAAACGCGGTTGAGAGTTACCGCGTGAGCCGCATCCTCATCGCCGATGATCAGACAGATGTTCTCGAAGCGCTTCGTATTCTGCTGAAGGGCGAAGGGCACCAGACCGACGCCGTCACGTCCCTGTCCGGCGCGTTTCAGGCACTTGAGAAGCGTGACTACGCGCTGCTGCTCATGGATCTGAATTACACGCGGGATACCACCTCCGGACAGGAGGGCTTGGAGGTGATTCCGCGCATCCAGGCGATCGACAACACCTTGCCGATCGTCGTCATGACCGCGTGGGCGACGATCGATCTCGCGGTCGAGGCGATGAAACGCGGAGCGCGCGATTTCATTCCCAAGCCGTGGGATAACGATCGGCTGCTGGCGATTGTCCGAACGCAAATCGAGTTGGCCGGCGCTTTACGCAAGGGGCGCCGCCTGGAAGCGGCGAACCAGTTGCTCCGCGGGAACGCGCCCAAACTGATCGCGGAATCTCCGCGCATGCGACCGGTGCTCGAACTGATCTCTCGCGTGGCTCCGTCCGACGCGAACGTCTTGATCACGGGCGAAAACGGCACGGGCAAGGGTCTGGTCGCGCAAGCGCTGCACGCTCTCTCACCGCGCTCTTCGCACAGCATGATCACGGTCAACATGGGCGGATTATCGGAGGGAATTTTCGAGAGCGAACTTTTCGGGCACGTGAAAGGCGCGTTCACCGACGCGAAGACCGACCGTGCCGGTAGATTCGAGCTGGCGGATGAAAGCACGCTCTTCATGGACGAGATCGCGAACGTGCCGCTCAACCAGCAGGCCAAGCTCCTGCGCATGATCGAGACAGGAGAATTCGAGCGCGTGGGATCATCTAAAACACTGCATTCGAATGT
>DASYVG010000316.1:0-4124 GCA_035937255.1 Chthoniobacterales bacterium
GTGCTAGGTTCTTTTCGATGGAAAAAGTGATCATTGTCGGCAGTGGTTGCGCAGGTCTGACGGCCGCAATTTATGCTGCGCGCGCAAACCTTAGCCCGCTCGTGCTGGAAGGGCGGCAGCCGGGGGGTCAGCTTTCCACCACGACGCTGGTGGAAAATTTCCCCGGCTTTGCGGACGGGATCGACGGGCCGCAGCTGGTCATGAACATGCACGCGCAGGCCGAACGGTTTGGGGCGCGTTTTTCCTACTCGGAGGTCACGGGATTCGAATCAGCCGATCATATCCGGCTCAGAGCGGATGACGAATGGCTCGAGACGCAGGCGTTGATCATCGCCAGTGGCGCCTCTGCGCGGTGGCTGGGATTAGAAAACGAAGAGAAGCTCGTCGGTCATGGTCTGACCTCTTGTGCTACGTGCGACGGCGCGTTTTACCGCAACGTGCCTGTCTGCGTCATTGGGGGGGGAGATTCCGCCGCCGAAGAAGCGATCTTTCTGACCCGTTTCGCCTCCAAAGTTTATCTGATTCATCGCCGAGACAAATTGCGCGCCTCGAAGATCATGGCTGATCGCGTGCTCGCGCACGAGAAGATCAAGCCAATTTGGAATACGGTGGTGACAAAGTACGTGCCAGACGAGAAAGGAGAGATGGCGGCGGTGATGCTGCGCAACATCGAGTCCCACGAGGAGCGCGAGCTCGAGGTCGCCTGCGTTTTTGTCGCCATTGGACACGATCCAAATACGCAGGCTTTCTCCGGCAAACTGGAGACAGATCCGGATGGGTATCTCCTCGTTAGACATTTGGCCGAAAGCAAACATCCTGGCGTATTCATCGCGGGCGATGTGGCTGATCGCGTTTACAAGCAGGCAATTACAGCGGCTGGATCCGGGTGCGCGGCCGCCATCGAGGCGGAGAAATATTTGAGCGGCTTACCCTCCGTCTGATGGGAGGCCGGATGGAGCGAGTGCGCGGCCGAGGCCCGTGAAGATCTGCGATGTCACGCAGTTCTATTCTCCGCTCAGCGGCGGGGTGAAGCGTTACCTGCACGAGAAGATCGTCTATCTGGAGCGGGTCCGACCTGACTGCGAACATGTTCTCGTTGTGCCCGGCCCAAAAACGGAGGTGCGTTCCTCATCATCGCATGCGCGAGCCTACGAAATTGCCTCGCCGCTTATCTCGTGCCGGACGCGGTATCGAGCGCTCTTGAATTTACGCGCCCTCGAAGATGTGATCGAACGCGAGCGGCCCGATATCATTGAGTCCGCGGATCCTTATCAGCTTGGCTGGAAATCTCTCGATATTGGTCACTCGTTAGGGATTCCAGTGATCGCATTTTACCATTCTCATTTTGCTGAAACCCATCTGCGGGGGAGCGAACGCTTCGTGGGCAATCGCCCCGCGGGCCTCTTCAGAAAAGCGGCGCGGACTTACGTGCGCCGCTTTTACAATCGATTTGCACGCACGCTTGTGCCGTCCAAATCGCTCGCGGAGCTGCTCGCGCGATGGGGAGTGCGAAATGCGGTGACTTGCCATCTCGGAATAAACCCGAAAATATTTTGCGCCGCCCCCAACGATCGTGACACCACGCGATCGGCGCTGCTCATCCCAGACGATGCGTTCCTCTTGCTGTATGTGGGGCGTCTGGCCGCTGAGAAGAACACCAGGACGCTGTGCACCGCGTTCCAACAACTCGCCCGGACGAACGGGCACTTTCATCTCTTGGTGGTGGGCGATGGCGCGGAGCACGAAACCGTCCGCGAACTCCAGGCGAAGACGCGCCGGGTGACCTGGATCCAATATTGCTCGGACGCGGCACGACTGGCTCAGTATTACCGGGCCGCTGATTTATTTGTGCATCCGGGGACCGAAGAAACCTTTGGATTGGTGGCGATCGAGAGTCAGGCATGCGGCACACCAGTCGTCGGAATCCGGGGCAGCTACATGGACGAGAATATCAAGCACGACCAGACTTTTTGGGCTGCGGTGAATTCCGCGCCCGATCTGGCTAAGGCGATTGAACACGCCGCGGCCCTCGATCTAAAGCGATTGGGCCGCGTTGCGGCCGCGAAAGTAGCGCAGGAATACGCCTGGTCGCGCGTCTTCGAAGGGCTCTTTTGCCTTTATCGAGACGTCTGCACAGAGTACAGGGAAGCAAGATGAAAGAAGGCCGGGAGTTCAGGATCCGCAGTTACCGTCCGACGGATCGGGCGGCCGTCCGACGGCTTTGCTGCCAAACCGGTTTTCTGGGGGAGCCGATCGATCCGGTTTACGAGGATCATGAGCTCTTCGCAGATTTTCTCACGTCCTACTACACAGACCGTGAACCGGAGTCATCGTTTGTCGTCGAAGTGGAAGGTGAACTGCGCGGATATCTGCTCGGCTCGCGCAAGCCGCTTCGGAATCAGCTCTATGCCTTCACGCAAAACGTTTCGCTCTTTTTGCGCGTTCTTTCCCGTTATGCGAACTACAATCCCCGTTCGCGCCGCTTTATCCGCTGGATGATCGGTAACGGCTGGCGGGAAGTTCCCGCCGCTCCCCGTCGCACTCCCCATTTCCACGTCAATCTCCTGGCCGACGCGCGTAAAATCTCGACGACGCGCGCGTTGATGAGCGCCTATTTGAGTTACTTGTATCGTTGCGGGGAGAAGCGCGTCTACGGGCAGATCGTGACCTTCGAAAGCCGGCGCGGTGAAAAAATGTTCGAGCGCTATGGGTTCCGGGTCTTGAATCGCGCGGAAATCACCAAGTACAAGGCCTTCACTCCGGAATCGATTTACCTAAGCACGGTAGTCAAGAACCTGGAAACAGCGGAGCCGCTATCGGCTTACTCCCGATCGTCGAGCTAAAACCTTCCGCGGTCTTTATTCGGAAGGGCTTCCCGCCAGGGGAAGGCTCGCGGAAGCGACGCCGGCGGCGTTAAACAGACGATCTCCGGTTGATCGGATGTCAGCTGTTAGAGCCGAAAATGTCGCTTCTATGTCCTACCCGAAGTCGACTCGGTATCGCAGGCTACCTTGGCTACGATGACTCCAAAACGCATTGGTATCCTGGGTTTTGATGGCGTTACCGCGATGCATCTCGCTGGCGCGGCTGACTCATTTGCGGCGGCCGCTCTCGAAGACGGCTTTGGTGGCCGGATCAATTGCTACGAGGTTCAAACCATAGGCCTGACTTCTGCACCCTTCCGCACGGACTCTGGAATGCTGATCACGCCCCAGCGAAATCTGCAGACCGCGGGGACCTTTGATACTCTGATAGTTCCTGGAGGTACTGGTCTACGCAAGCCCGAGATGGCGCAGAACATCGCGGATTGTATACTCGCTCGTTTCGCCGAGACGCGGCGCCTCGCGACGATTTGCACGGGGATCTTCGGACTTGCTCCGACCGGTTTGCTCGACGGACGAACGGTCACAACTAACTGGCGGTATGCGAGCGATGTGCGGAAGCAATTTCCGAATATACGCGTTGATCACACGCAGCGGCTGATTAAAGACGGCCCGTTCTATACTTCGGCGGGTCTGACCGCAGCGGTTGACCTGTCACTTGCACTTGTCGAGGAGGATTACGGTCCATACGTGGCACGTTCCCTCTCGCGCGACTTCGTTATGTATCTCGCCCGGCGAGATGAAGAGATTCCAACACCTGGCATATCGTTGGACTCCCAACCCGCGAATTATCCGGTCGATCGATTTGCGGAGCTCGTCTCATGGATTGTTCGTAACTTACACGCGGATCTGTCGGTCGAAGTTCTGGCTCGTCGTGCTTGTATTTGTCCGAGTCATTTCAGTAAAGCGTTCAAAAGTGTGTTCGGAAGTCCGCCTTCAGCATTCGTCGAAAATCTGCGACTGAATGAAGCGCGGCGCTGTCTTTCTGCACGCCGTAAAACACTTCACGCCATCGCCGCTTCGGTCGGATTCGCGGATTCCGCTGCCTTCAATCGCGCGTTCGAACGCAGATTCGGAGTACTCCCGAGCAAGTGTTTGCCTAAGAGGCGCTCCGTGTCGGCTCCCGATTGGGACAGAGTTAAGGCTGCCTAGCGGATAACGTCCGCTGTAACCGAGCGGCGAGAAGCTCGACGTCTCTTCAACTAGAAGCGGTTTCAAAAATCGATTTGTAGGGCGTTTCTG
>DASYVG010000317.1:0-12110 GCA_035937255.1 Chthoniobacterales bacterium
CCGGCATTGCATACCCCGTGTCGGACATTTCCGGGAAAACGATCAACTCCGCGCCGGCTCTTTTCGCGCGCGCACAGAACTCTCTGATCTTCGCGAGATTCGCGGTGGAATCGCCGAGCGCACAGGAGATCTGAGCGGCGGCGACTTTCATATAATTGGGGTTAATTTCATCGGTCCACGGTTGGGTCGCGGCCGGGGCCATCGTGCGCACCAACTTATCCGGTTCCTTTCGCCGAGGCTCTTGCAGATGTTGCGTGACGTCGACTGCGAAAAGATCCGATTATCCGCCGCGCGCGCGGAGCGGCTAAACAATCGGTTTAATTCCCCCGGAGAAACTGTTAAGTGGCAGGATGGCGTTTCCCTCGCTCTGGCAGCGGTTTCAGGACTGGTTCCTTCAATACGAGAATCTCGGTTTTTCCATCGACATCAGCCGAATGCGTTTCGCGGACGACTTCTTCGCGACGATGGGTCCGTCCATCGAAAAGGCTTTTGCGGATATGCGCGCGCTCGAAGCGGGAGCGATCGCCAATCCGGACGAAGATCGGATGGTTGGGCATTATTGGCTGCGTAACGCGCAGATGGCACCGAACCCCGAGCTGCGTGCCGACATCGAAAGCACGAACGAGCGGATCAAGCGCTTCACCTCCGACGTGCATGGCGGACGAATCTCCGCACAAAACGGCAGACCATTCGAGCAGGTTTTATTGATCGGAATCGGCGGATCGGCGCTCGGTCCACAATTTATTTCGGACGCTCTCAGCGGCCCAGACGATTCGCTCGCGATTTATTTTTTCGATAACACCGATCCGGATGGATTCGATCGAGTTTTTGGGAAGATCGGCCGCTCGCTTCCGCAAACACTCGTGGTGGTCGTTTCCAAATCGGGTGGAACGAAGGAAACGCGCAACGGTATGCTGGAAGCAGCCGCGCGCTTTCGGGAGTTGGAGCTGGATTTTGGAAAACACGCTGTCGCTGTGACCGGCGTCGGCAGCGAGCTGGACGAATACGCCATCAAACACGGCTGGCTGGCCCGCTTCCCCATGCACGATTGGATCGGCGGCCGCACCTCAGTGATGAGCGCGGTCGGTCTGGTGCCGGCGGCGCTGCAAGGTTTCGACATCGACAGTTTCCTGCGTGGCGCGGCGCTCATGGACGAGCACACTCGCGGCACAAACACGAAAACGAACGCTGCCGTGCTCCTGGCGTTGATGTGGTTTTACGCCGGTAAGGGTCGCGGAGAAAAAGATATGGTGATCCTCCCTTACAAAGACCGGCTCGCCTTGTTCAGCAAATATCTGCAGCAGCTCGTGATGGAGTCGTTAGGCAAAGAGAAAAATCTCTCCGGCGCGATCGTGCACCAGGGCATCGCGGTTTACGGGAATAAGGGATCAACGGATCAGCATGCCTATGTGCAGCAGCTGCGGGATGGGGTCCTGAATTTCTTCGTTACCTTCATCGAGGTGCGACGGGACCGGAAGGAAGGCCGATTCAATGTCGAGAACGGGTTCACGAGCGGAGATTACCTGCAGGGATTTCTGCGCGGAACGCGCGCGGCACTGTATGAGAACGGCCGCGAATCGATCACTCTCAGCATACCGGAGGTCACCGCGTTGCAAATCGGCGCACTGATTGCGCTCTATGAAAGAGCGGTTGGTTTCTATGGGTCGCTCGTGAACGTGAACGCGTATCATCAGCCTGGGGTAGAAGCGGGCAAGAAAGCAGCCACACGTATCCTTGATTTGGAAGCGAAAGTGAAGCTCACGCTCCGCGATGGAACGGCGAAAACGGCGGAGAAGGTCGCGGCCGCCGTCGCAGGCGACCCGGAAGATGTGTTCCATGTTTTGCAACATCTGGCTGCCAATGGCGAAGTTGCAACGGACGGAGCAACCGCTCAACCATCCAGCAAATTCACCCGTGCGGACTAGCGCTTCGGCCTCGCTGGAGGAAATTTCCGACGTTCCGATGATTGACTCCCCCACCCAAGCACAAGCGGCCAACGATCCCGATCTCCAGGTTCCCATGGCAGATGTCGTGCGTTTTGTCCGACAGTTAAGCCATGATCTTCGCAATCATCTAAATGCGGTCGAACTGCAGTCTGCCTTTATCGCGGAGATCGCCGAGGGCGCGGAAATGAAAGTGGAGGTGAAGCGTTTGCGAGGGATGATGTCACAGCTGGCCACGGCGCTCCAGAAGTTAAGCGCGACGGTCGCCGACCTGCGTCTCAATGAGATGCAGTACGAAGCACTCGCTTTCGTGGAAGATTTGCGCGCGAAAGTTAGCACTGAGTTCCCGGATCAGTCTGCTTCCATCCACTGGCAGACCACGAATCTAAGCGGTGTAATCAATGTCGATCCGCAGCTCTTGCAGGAGGCGATGCTGGAGTTATTCCGCAATGCTTTGCAGCACAGCCGGGGAGAAGGCGAAATCATTGTGCGTGCGGACAGCGACGGCGCGCATTTCAGGATGGAACTGGAAGAACCGAAAAAGGATTTTACGGCGCAACCAGGCTCTTGGGGTCGGGAACCATTTCGCCATGTCCAGCACGGGCGTTACGGACTCGGTTTGCATCGGGTTTGCCGCGTGGTCGGGGCACATGGCGGCAAATTCAAGGCCACCTACGACCCGAGTCGGTCGGCCTTGATCACCTCGGTGGTGCTGCCGAAGGTTCCGCCATCACAGTAGAGCGCTCGCCGCAATTAAATATGAATGCGGAGCGGCCCGCGCCGTCGAATTCGGCTTCCGTTTTCCGAACCAATGACAAGAATGTCTAGGGCGAAAGCTTATAATGACTGCTGAAAATCGGCGTATCCTGATCATCGACGACGAGCGCCCTATCCTCCTGACGCTGGAGGCGCTGCTCGGCCGTCACGGTTATCAGCCGAAGACGGCGGCGAATGCCTCATACGGATTGCGCGCGCTCCAGACCCACAGGCCCTCGGTGGTCCTTCTCGATCTGCAGCTGCCCGACGCAGATGGACTCGAAATGTTGCAGCAGATCAAGCGCGAGTATCCGGACACACAGGTGATCATCCTGACTGCGCATGATTCGTTGAGTAACGCAATCGAATCCATTAAGCGGGGCGCTTATCATTTCATCAGCAAACCGTATGCGCCGGAAGAGCTGCTTAGCCTGATCGACAAGGCGATCGAGAAGCAGTCGCTGCTGCGGGAAACGGAACAACTGCGGCAAAAAACACAGCAACTCGAGAAGCGGTTGGAAGCCGCGGAGACACGTCTCGCGCCCGTCTTTACAAGCAAGGTGATGCAGGAGATCCAGGAGTTGATCAACGCCATGGCGCCGTCCGAGGCGAACGTTCTCATCACGGGAGAGAGCGGCGTAGGCAAGGAAGTGATCGCCAATGTCATCCATAGCCGGAGCCGCCGGGCGAACAAACCAATGGTGAAGTTGAACTGCGCCGCCTTTCCGCAGGCCATGATTGAGTCGGAACTTTTCGGCTACGTGAAGGGCGCGTTCACAGGCGCGATGAACGATTTCGCCGGCATGATCGCGGAAGCCAGCGGGAGCACGCTCTTTCTCGACGAGATCTCGGAAATGCCGCCGGACCTGCAGACACGATTCCTGCGCGTTCTCCAGGAGCGCGAGTATCGTCCGCTTGGCAGCACACGCACGCTGAAGGCGGACTTCCGCCTCGTGGCAGCAACCAATCGGCCGATCGCCCAAGCGCTGGCCGAAAATCGTTTGCGTTCGGATTTATACTACCGGCTGAACACGTTTCAGATCGAAATTCCGCCGTTGCGGCAGCGGAAGGAGGATATCCCCCCACTGGTCGATTCCTTCGGCAAGCAATTTGCACAACAGCTGCGGAAAACCGAGCCGCAGATCGCGCCGGAGGCTTTTCAGAAATTGCTCGATTACCGATGGCCGGGAAATGTGCGCGAGTTGCAAAATGCGATGGAGTACGCCGTCGTCCTGGCGCGGCAGGGGATGATCGGAATCAAAGAGTTGCCGGCGGAAATTCAGCTGCCGATGGCGCTCCAAAACGTGGAGCGACAGCGCGGCGACGGGGCCGGCGCGCGGAGTCTCGACGACGTGGAACGGAATGCGATTCTCCAGGCATTGGCGCAGTCGCACGGCAATAAAAAGAAAGCGGCAGAGATTCTCGGAATTCAGCGGCCCACGCTTTATAGTAAGATGAAGCGTTACGCCATCGAACTGTGATCGGCTCGCGGTTGGGTTAAGCTAGCCGCGTGCGCCTAATGGAGCGGGCGCGACACATCGCCTAGTTCATCTGATGCCCCGCCATCTTGAGAAGGTCCTCGCGAATGCGGAGCGCCAGCTCGCCTCCAGCGGAGAACAGCTACCGTCGGAGACGCTTCCCCTCTACAAAAAGTTTCTCAAAATCGAGGAGCATCGGCTCCGCTTGAAGCACCAGGCGGGCGGTCGGGGCCGCGAAATTTGCGCCCGCCGCGCGGATTTGGTCGACGTTCTACTTCGACATGTCTTCGCCGCTGCGGTGAATTCGCCGCGGCGAGACAGCGGGGAAAACAAATGTCCACTCGCGCTTCTCGCTCTCGGCGGCTACGGGCGCGCAGAACTCAATCCCTCCAGTGATGTGGACGTGATGTTCGTGCACCGCGAATCCTCTGGAAAGATCGCCGGCAATAACAGCGCGGTGATTGAACAGGTGCTCTATCTCCTGTGGGACATCGGTTTTAAAGTCGGGCACTCGACCCGATCAATCGATGAAGCAATCGAGCAGGCTAACGCTGAGATGCTCACGAAAACGGCTTTGCTTGAAGCACGGTTTCTCGCCGGAGATGCAGCGCTGGCGCGCGAATTTCGCGAAGAGTTTCGCAACCGGTGCGTCGTCGGTCAGGAGCGCGATTACGTCGCGATGCGCATGCAGGATCAGGCGGCACGGCATGAAAAGTTCGGCGATAGCGTCTACATGCAGGAACCGAACGTGAAGAGTGGATGTGGCGGATTGCGCGATTATCAAAATCTTCTCTGGATCAGCTATTTCGAAGAAGGCGCACTCACCACAACGTATCTCGTGGGGAAAGACTGGCTCACCGAGTCAGAGCAGCGCCGGATTGATCAAGCCTACGATTTTCTGCTGCGCATTCGCACCGATCTGCATTACGCGACCCGGCGCGCGACCGATGTGCTGCACCTCAACTTGCAAGAGCAGATCGCGACACGGCTCGATTATCGACAGCCCTCCCCGGTGCTCCGGAGCGAAGCGCTCATGAAAGATTACTACGCCCACACCCGTGACATATTCCGCGTGACTGAGCGCATCACGGAACGATATGCGCACGCCGGTTCGCTCGGCGGAGCGCGTTCCCTTTTTTCTTCCGCGTCACCGTCAGGCGCGCAAGAGGAACCGATCGAGGAATTCGTGCGCCGGGACGATCAGCTCGACGCGCCCAATCGGATGATCTTCGCAGATCGCCCAGAATTGATGATGCGCGCCTTCCAAATCGCGCAGGACCACGATCTCGATCTCAGCCCGCAGTTGTCCGATTTGATCGCGCGCAATCTCGGGCGCGTGACGAAGGTTTTTCGGTACGCAAAGGCGCCACGGGAAATCTTCGAGCAGATCCTCTCGCGGAAGGGAAAAGTGGGACGGATTTTGCGCCTGATGCATCGGACCGATTTTCTCGGCCGTTACGTGCCGGAGTTCGGACAACTCACATGCCTCGTGCAGCATGAATTTTTTCACCGTTACACGGCGGATGAACACACTCTCGTCTGCATCGAGAAGCTCGACGCTTTGGCGAACACGGGACGTCCGGCGCTGCAAGGGTATCGGGCACTGTTGGCGGAACTCGATGACCCGCTTGTTTTGTATCTGGCTCTGTTGCTCCACGACACAGGAAAGGCGGTGGGGGCGCGGCCGCACTCCGAAGCCAGCGCAGTTTTCGCCCAGCGGGCCGCGTTACGCCTTCAACTAAAGCCAGAACGCCGCCGTTCCCTTATCCTGCTGGTCGACCATCACGTCACGCTCTCCAACACCGCGCAGCAACGGAATGTCGATGATCCCGCCACAGCCGTGGAATTCGCGCAAATCGTCAAGGACAAGAAGAATCTCGACGCTCTCATGCTCCTCACCCTGGCGGATGGACAGGGCACGAGCGCGGAGAGCTGGTCCGATTGGAAAGAGGCGCTCGTCTGGCAGCTTCATACCGCCACCGCTGACTACCTCAACGACCAGGGATCGTTTTTTTTCAAAACCCGCATCGAGCGAGAATCATGGCGACACTCCGTGGCGGAATTGCTGCCGCCGGATTTCGCGGATGAAATCGAAGCACATTTTGAATTCATGCCGGATAATTATTTCCGCGCGTTCAACGTGCCGGACATCGCCTCGCACATTCGATTATTCAGACAGTTTCTGGAGCAGCTCTATCTACGCGATCTTCCGGCCCTGACCCCGGCGATAAGGTGGGAGATTGCGGCCGACGGCAGTCACAGTGTGGCCTCTGCCTGTACCTGGGACGGCCAACAATTGCTCGCCAAATTGGCGGGTTCATTCTCGATCGTCCCGATAAATATCCTGAGCGCCGACGTGTTCACCCGTGGTGACAATGTCGTGCTCGATGTTTTCCGTGTGGCCGATGTTCGGTCGGGCCCGGTCACCGATCCGCGCGCGATGAAGTTGTTCGAGTCGACGCTGCGGAAGGCGTTGGTGAACATGGAATTCGACTTTGCGCCGCTGCTGGAAGTTGCCCGCAGAAAGGTGCACACGCATCGTTGGCGCGAAATCGATTTCCCCACTCACATCACGGTCGAGAACAAAGCACATCCGGATTACACGCTCGTTCAAATTCAAACGCCTGATCGGGTTGGATTGCTCTACGATCTCTTGTGTGTCTTCGGCGAAGCCAGCATCTCGATTACGCTCTCCCGCATCAGCACTGAGAAGGGCGCGGCGATCGATACCTTTTATGTCACCGATGTGGCGAGCCGGGGGAAGATCACCGATGCAAGTCGCATCGCCGCTTTCCAACGGCAACTGCAGGAAGCAGCGCTCGGACAATCCGGGGCGAGAAATTCCGCCTAGCTGCTCGAGGCTGTCTCGTTATTGTTCTCCTTCCGGATTTTTTTATGAACGTTTTGATTCTCGCCGCCGGCTACGCTACGAGGCTGTACCCATTGACGCTGAAAAAGGCGAAGCCGCTGCTCGAAGTAGCAGGCAAACCGATGATCGAATGGGTGTTGGACAACCTGGCGCTGGTTCAAGACATCGAGACGGTCTACGTCGTCACGAACAACAAATTAGCGAAGGATTTCGAGAGCTGGGCGGAGAATTACAGGCACCGGCAACCGAACCGCTCCTTTCAGATCGTGAACGATGGATCGATGAGTGACGGCGATAAGCTCGGCGCGATTGGCGACATTAACCTGGTGATCACTCGTGAAGGATTGAGCCGCAGCGATTTGATCGTGGTGGCGGGCGACAATTTGTTCAGCGAATCACTGGCCGCCTTTGTGGCGCACGCGCAAGGATCACAGGCGACTTTGGCGACGTACGACGTGGGAGATCTCGAGGCGATCAAGAAATACAGCAGCATCACGATCAACCAGGAGGGAGTGATTACGGAGTTCGAAGAAAAGCCCGCGAAGCCGAAGAGCACACTCACCGGGATTGCGCTTTATTATTATTCGCGAGCAACGGTCTCGCTCTTCACCACATATCTCGCCGCGGGCAATAACCCCGATCAGCCGGGCCGCTTTGTGCAATGGCTCTACACGCGCACGCCGGTGAAAACCTTTCAGATCACCGGAACCTGGTTCGATATCGGGAGCAAGGCAACGCTCGAGGAAGCGAACGGGATTTTCGCGAAATTCCGGCGTTAAATCAAAGTCGCGGCGGAGCGCCGCATCGTTCAGCTTCTTCTGCCTTCGTCGAATTCGATGAGATCGAAATAAGTGCGGATGTCTTTTCGACCCTCGCCGCCCGCTTCTTTCAAGAAGTGTAAAAAGCGCGCCTTCTTCACCGCCGTGTCGGGCTGACGCGAAATCATCGTCTCATTCCACTCGTCGATCGCTTCCGGCGAGTGCTCGACCGCATGCTCTTCTACCCACGAGAGGATCGCGGCGTCGTCTTCAAGTCGATTGGCTGCTTCTTCGAAAGCATCCGGATTCAACTTCAAAAATGCGAGCAGGTGTTTATCGAATCCGATCGTCTTGTAGTTGTAGCCGTTGAGCAGCCCTTTGCGATGGAGCTTGGCTTTGTCGATCAACCGAGGAAGGTGGACCAAGCCGCCGAGTCGATCATAGGGACTGCGTGGACGCAGTTTCTGCATCGACAAGCTGCTACGACGTCGGAACCGGATGCGGCAGAATCCCCGGCGCGTCCTGCGGCGGCGAGGTGGCACTCGCCTTTTGGTCCGGCAGCAGCTCCGCCTGTTTCAGGCCGCTGCTGCCGATGATCAGCTGGCCGGAAAACAGCCCGCCTTTTTCTACCGAGATTGATTTCGCGGTCACGTTCCCATCTAGGATGGCATTGCGATGAACGACCACGACCGTCTCAGCAATGATCTCGCCGGACATACGCCCGCGGATTTCGATGCTCTTGACGCGCACCCGACGAAAGAACTGCACATCCGATCTGCGATCGATTAAGACGTGTTGGGCGGACACGCGACCGGGGATTTTCCCGACGTAGTTAATCGTGGCGGTTCCGGCACAATTGAGGTCGCCGCGCAGTTTTCCTTCTACAAGTGCGGCGCGGCAAATGATGCGCGAGCTGCTCAGATCGCCTTTCGACGTTAGATGCACTGCGCCGTGCGTGCGGATCGCGCGACTGAAACTGGTGGCGATTTTGTAATCGCGCAGATCCATGTGCGCGCTACACGCCGGACAAATTGTGGAGCTGGCGGCGCTGCTCACTTCTTGTTTCGCCTTGCATTCGAAACATTCGACGACGGTGTTGCCTCGGCTCTTCCAGAGCCCTTCGAAACGGCCGAGCAGTGATGAGTCAGTTTCTGGCGCGACGGGCTGCTCTTTCGGCTTCAGCTTGATCTCAAGCTTCGGCGCGGAGGGCAAGAAATGGCTGCCGCACTGGCGGCACATCGAGCTTTTCGCCGCGGCATACTCCATCTGCTTAAAGCCGCAGTGCGGACAAACCACATCGACTTTAACAGGCGACGACTTTGCCACAGTCGCGGAAAAAAGAGCCAGATGAAACTAAATGCGCGAGCCGAAAGCAGCCTTGGCGGGAGCCGGCTCGTCGTTCCGGGTGACGTCCGGGCGGGCGGCCATCTTTCCATTCGCTCCTCCAGCCGCGCTGGTCACTTCCGACTTCCCGATAAAAGTGGCGCCTTCTTCGATGACGAGACGCGCAGCCTTCAAATCGCCCTGCAGAGTGCAGCGGGATTTTAGCTCGCAGCGCTCGCCGACGGTGATATTCCCCTGCACCTTGCCGTAGACGGTGATCGACTTGGTCTTGATCTCGCCGCGGATATCGGCGTTTTCTCCGATCGTCAGAACGCCATCGGAATTGATTTCGCCTTCCACTTTGCCGTCGATCAGCAATTCCTTCTGAAATTTGATCGAGCCTTTGATTTCGACGTCGCTTGAGAGGACGTCCTTGCCGGAATGTTCAGCCATAAGTTTGGATTGATCGAGTTTGGATTGATCGAGTTTGGATTGATCGGATTTGTATTGATCGTGCATTGATGAGGGTGCTGCTGAGGTTCTGACTTCTTCGCGACTCGGAGGACGGTAAGTCTCGTCGCTGCCCGAGTTTAACGATCCTTCTCCGCTTGGCGAAATGAGCTTCTGCGGCATGAATTTCTTCAGCACGCATTATTATTGAGAACGAAGTGTGCCATGTCAACGACTTCCCTTCGTCAAATCCATTTTTTAAGGAAAATTCCGAGCACGGTAGAGCTTGAAACTGCCGTTCTGGTACTCCAACCGCAGGTAATTCGGCACGCGACTCGGATATCGATCAAGCAGTTGCGCGAGGGGCGCAGCAGGCGCGGCCCGCCCCACGACCATGGCCGAATTAGTCGTTAGGCGCGCGGAATCATAACTGACGATCGCTCGCGCCTGCCGGCGCACGAAGATCGCACGCGCTTCTTCGAAAGCAGAGCTGAGGAAAAAGCGCGCACTGTCGTCAATCCCCGCGATCGCTTCATGCGAACTGCCCGCCACCGCCGGTTGTGCAGACCAGTAGGCGAGAGCTGGCGAAATCCACCAGGGCGCCAGAAATGGAAGGCGTTCATCGGATCTGAGTTGCACGGCCACATCTCGCGCTGCTACTGCTTCGCGCCGCGCGCCCGACAGCGCGTCGAGCTGCGAATCGTTAGGCTGCAGCGTGGCGCTCCAATCTTGCGCGATCGGAAGGAGCGAACTAATAATGAGAGCCCACGCGGCCACGGGCCGCTCAATTTGGCGCAACAGAGCCGGGAGAACGATCGCCAGAACGAGCACGAAATAACAGGCCCAACGCGCTTGCCACGTCGCCAACGCGAAGGTGATCAGTAAAATCCAGAGCAGCAGGGGCGGAGCGCTCGCGCATTTTCGTCCTGTCCAGACGAGCAAGGGCGCCGCGATCACGAAAAAGCCACACCATCTGAGCCAGACCGGATCAAAGATGCGCGCGGGCGTGAGCTCTCCAATCGTCGACGACCAATGCGACAAAGTAGAATGAGAAAAGTTCGGCCATGAAGTTGGACGCCTCTCGATCAGCGCGGCAAGCACAACTATTCCCGCGAGGACCAGCCAGCCGTTCCGTCGATGTTCGGCGAGGAACTGACGACGATCCCACGCGCTGTAAACCAAAAGCGTGATCCCGAGCAGAATTGCGGGCTCGTAGAGCGAGACCCAGAGCGACAGACCCCAAGCCGTGCCACTCACGACGGACCATGCTTTTGATGGTTCTGTGTGGAGAGTCCATTCTGCGCAGATTGCGACGAGTAACAAAAAAAGCAGCAGCGACTGGTGATCGGGTCTGCCGAGCTCGGTGCCATGCACCAGAATCGGGCTGACGGCGTAAAGGATAAGTGCCGCGGCCCGATAGCGCATCCGCATGCGACCACTCCACCACCAGAAAAACCAGCCACCGAGCAGCCCGAGAATGGGCGAAACAAACGCGCCGGCGAGATCAAGTGGTTGGGCCGTCGCGGGAGCAAGGGCGACAGCCAAAGCGACGATCAAATAGTCGAGCGGCGCCGTGGTGTGGGGGGTCGTGCCGATTGGAAAATTCTCGAAATCGTGATGTCGGATCACGCTGCCGGGATGTTCGAAACAGATCCGCGCGCGTGTCATGCGGGCGTAGCAATCGGCGTCGGTGAAGTAGACGCCACCACCGACAAATACGTTTTGAAAATTCGCGGTTCGCGCAGTCAAGAGCGCGATCGAAAAAAAGATCAATCCAGCCATCGAACCAAGTGAACGTCGCGGCGCGCGACTAGGGGTTGAATCCATCGAAAGAGACTTCGGAGTGGGCCCACCAGGATTCGAACCTGGGACCAAGGGATTATGAGTCCCCTGCTCTAACCGCTGAGCTATAGGCCCATTTCGACTCAAAAACTTTCTCGTTCGGACAGAAGTGGCGCGATCTTCACACGGGCTTCATTTTGCAATTTGAATTCCGAGATCACACTCTCATGCCCACATAAGATGTTCGCCTGACATTTTTACAGCGAATTCGCGCGGCCGCACCTGTTTACGATCAACGTGAAGGTGATCCCGGCGGAGGGTGCGATTGAACGAACCGTGCCAGTTTCCTGCCGCCTAACACATCAGTTTAGCGATCGAAAATGAGACCTGCTGTTCGAAAAATCCGAGCGAACTTCCCTAGGATTACGCCTTACACGATCACGCAGCTTCTCCCTACGACCGCGTAGATAGCCATGGACGAATTACCCGCACAGATGGAACTGACAACACTTTCACGACCACGCCAGGGCGCCCGCGCGCCCCGATAAAATCGCGCGGCGAGATTCTACCGCCGCTGCAGAACGCGCTCTGCCGCTATGCTAGCGATTGGATTTTTGCACATCGCGCAGACGCGCGCATCGCTTTTGGCAGTTAAGGCGGAGTCTCTGGGCGCCCGCTAGGTTTTTCCCTTACTTCGTCCGACGGCAGGATCCCAGTTGCCAGCGAGCTGAGTTCGCATTGAGGATGGTTT
>DASYVG010000318.1:0-3571 GCA_035937255.1 Chthoniobacterales bacterium
TAACTTACGCTTTCCGCATAACTGGCGCGTTTAGTTAAGTGCGATTGCAGCGAAACGACGGACGGATGGTGCAGTTCGAGCTAGACGAGTTTTCAGTGTCATCTGTCAGCCATAGTACGCCACCACTTCTACTGGGTAGCAGGCGAATTTCACCCATTGCAGTCGACGTCGCCGCCGAGTTGCTGCGACTGTCGGACGGCCCGAAGGTCCGGAGGCGATCCACAATTCTTATGTCTGGCCGATCCAGGTCGCGGGCGCGATTTCCTCCCAGCGCTCGCGAATTGCATCGAACTCGCGGGAACTGAGCAATCCAGTCTGGACCATTGCGGCATTCTCCTGCCAGCGTTGCGGCTTGCTCGTGCCCACGATCGCCACGTGTACGCCCGGGACCGACAATGTGAACCGGAGCGCATGTGAAATAGAGTGCGAGAGCTCACTGGAACGGAGGAACGGGTAATCCAGTTTCCGCAAGCGATCCCAGTAAGTGTGTTGGTAGGAATCGATCGGTTTGTGACCCGACTTCCACGCTCCATTGGCGATCGGCCGTTTTGCGATGACACCCATTTGACGCTCGCGAGCTAGCTCCACGCTTGATCCTATCGCTTCCTGATCCGCGATATTGATCGAGGTCTGCAACGAGTCAAACGCGCCTGATTCCACCGCGAAACGAGCGGGGACGCTGTCGCCACTGTAGCCAATGTAGCGTGCGTAACCGCGATCCCGCGCCTTCTGCAGGGCTTCGATCGCTTCGCCTTTCCGCAGAGTAGCTTCCGAGCAGCTATGCAGTTGGATGAGATCGAGCCGGTCCGTCTGCAACCGGCGCAGGCTGCGTTCAATACTCTCCAGAAGGGAGCCAGCTGACCAGTCCTCGCTCCCCGTGCCGCGGGGATGACCGCACTTGGTGAAAAGGTAGAAGTCGTCGCGCCGATGGCCGATCGACTTTCCGATCAGCTCCTCGCTCGTCTCATAACATTCGGCGGTGTCGATGACATTCAAACCCGCGTCGAGAGCGCTGTTGAGCAATCGCTCAACCGTGTTCTCCGCGGCACCTTCATATCCAATCTCGGAACCGCCGAAGCCGAGAACGGAAACCTGCATGTCAGTCCCGCCGAACTGGCGTTTTTCCATGAAGAGAAAGTAAGTGGGGCAAATTGCGCTGTCACTCCCGCTCGCAGCGCGAGAGCGACGCCCTAGAAGAGCAAACGAGTCCGGCCCGTTCCGCGTTCCACGCGGCCGATCACCTTTGCTTTTAATTCACGCGTTAGCGCGGGCGCGTCTTCCTTTGCCACGATCACGGTCGTACCGATTCCCATGTTGAACACCTGATACATTTCCGCGGGATCGATCCGGCCCTGCTTTTGTAGGATCTGGAAAAGCGGTGGCACGATCCAGCTGTTGGTGTCGATGACCGCATCGCAAGTCTTCGGCAGGACGCGCGGCAGGTTATCGATCAACCCGCCGCCCGTGATGTGGGCGAGTCCATGGAGGCGCTCCGCGGGAATGTTCGCGAGCAGCGGCTGATAATTTTTGTGCGGACGCAGCAACTCCGCGCCGATCGGCCCGGCCAGTCCATCGAGCTTCGACCGCGCGTGTAACCCCATCTTTTCGAACAGGATTTTGCGCGCGAGCGAATACCCATTCGTGTGCAACCCGGCCGAGGAGAGGCCGAGGATGATATCACCCGGCCGGATCCGTTTGCCGTCGATGATTTTTGCGCGCTCCACCACGCCTATAATGCAGCCCGCGAGATCGTACTCGCCGCGTTCATACATGCCCGGCATTTGCGCCGTCTCGCCTCCGATCAGCGCGCAACCGGCGGAGCGGCACGCGCGCGTGAAGCCGCGCAGCAGCTGGTCGAAAACGCGCGGCTCGAGTTTGCCGGCGCCGATATAATCGAGAAAAAATAGCGGACGCGCGCCCAGGACGGCGATGTCGTTCACGCAATGATTAACCAGGTCCGCGCCGACGGTGTCGTGTTTCTTCATGGCGAAGGCGATTTTCAGTTTTGTGCCGACGCCGTCAACGCTCGCCACCAGCACGGGCTCGCGCAGGCCGGAGAAATCCGGCGCGAACAAACCACCGAAGCCGCCGATTTTTCCGAGCACTTCCGGCCCGTGCGTTTCGCGGACGCGCGCGTGGATCTGGCGTTTGACGAAATTGCCCAGATCGACATCCACGCCGGCGCGCTCGTAGGCTTTCTTTTTCACAAGCGCAGGTTGCACCGGTCCTCGCAGAGTAGCGGCGCCAGCAAATCCGTCACTCTCGAATTCCTAACGCCGAGTTATTGCAGATTCGCGAACAACTCGGGATGCGCTTCTTCCGCCGCCAGCGCCTTGGAGCGGCCTTCGCGTTTCTCCATGATAAACTTGTCCAGCGCCGGATCCACGGGGAGCGGGTAGTTACCGGTGAAGCAAGCGAGGCAGAAGTGATTCGCGGGCTGGCCCGTCGCTTTGACCATTCCTTCCACATCGAGGTAGCCGAGACTGTCTACCCCGAGATATTCACAGATCTGCTCGTGGGAAAGTTGATTGGCGATCAGCTTTTCCGGATCGGGAAAATCGATCCCGTAATGACAGGCGAACCGATGCGGTGGACAGCTTACGCGCATGTGCACTTCCTTCGCGCCGGCCTCCCGCAGATTCACGACGCGCGCGCGCGCAGTCGTTCCGCGCACGATGGAATCATCCACCACCACCACGCGTTTTCCGGCGACTGCTTCTTTAATCAGATTTAGTTTCACGCGCACGTCGAAATCGCGGATCAACTGGCTGGGCTGAAGAAATGTCCGGCCGATGTAGTGATTACGCACAAAGGCGTGCTCGTAAGGAATGTTCAGCTCCTGCGCGAATCCCAGCGCGGCGTAATTTCCTGAGTCAGGAACCGGTACGACGATATCCGCTTCGGCGGGAAAACGGCGTGCGAGTTCACGGCCCATCTCGGTGCGAACCTTGGCCACGTTCACTCCGCCGATCAGGCTGTCTGGCCGCGCGAAGTAAACATACTCGAACATGCAAAAGGCCGGCGATTCGTCACGAAATGGCCACTCCGATCGAATTTCATTTTCGCTGATGATCACCACCTCGCCCGGTTCGATCTCGCGGATAAACTCGGCGTGCACCAGATCCAGGGCACACGTTTCGGAGGCCACGATATATGCTCCGTCGAGCCGCCCCAAAACGAGCGGACGAAAACCGAACGGATCCCGCACGCCGATAATCTCCCGCTCGCTCATGATGATGAGCGAGAATGCGCCTTCCAGCCGTCGCAATATGCTGAGCGCGCTGCCGCCATTCTGCTGCGGCTGCGCGAGCAGATGAGGGATGATTTCGCTGTCGGCGGTCGTCTGGAAAATCGAACCTTTGCGCTCGAGCTCGTCGCGCAGCACCGCCGCGTTAATCAAGTTGCCATTGTGCGCGACTGCGATCTGGCCGCGGAAACAATCGACCACAAACGGCTGCGCGTTTTTTAATGTGCTCGACCCCGTGGTCGAATAGCGCGTGTGGCCAACCGCACGCGTGCCTTTCAATTGCTCCAGCTCATCAGCGCCGAAGACCTGCGACACGAGGCCCAT
>DASYVG010000319.1:0-2756 GCA_035937255.1 Chthoniobacterales bacterium
TCCCGTTACACTTTTCCGCGCAACGGAAGGACGCAAGTCGTCAATTTGCGCAGCCCCAGCTCAAGGCGCGTTTTGACCGTGCCGAGCGGAGTACGCGTGTGCGCCGCGATTTCTCGATGGCTCAGGCCACGAAAGAAGGAAAGCTCGATCGCTTCGCGTTGAAAAGCCGGCAACCGTGTGATCTGGCTTTCGAGAAAGTGCCGGATATCAGGGCCCGAAGTGTCGGCATCGGTTCGGTCACGTAACCAGGAGCGAGGTTCGTGCTCCACATAAACGCCGAAACGCTCTTTCGCCATGGAATAGGCGCGGCGCCGACGCATCCGGTCAATCGCGCGACGCCGGGCGATCGTGAGGAGCCAGCCGAGCGGCCGCCCGCAATCCGCGGAATAGCGCCCCGCTTCACCCCAAACCTGCATCAGGCATTCCTGCAACACGTCGTCTGCTTCAGCCGCATCGTGCAGGACTTGAAAAATCACTTTTTTCAAGGTCCGACCGTGACGTCGGAACAACGCGCCGATGGCGGCGTGATGTCCGTCGGTGATGGCCTGCATCAATTCCTCATCGGAGGCGGGCGGCTCCGAGAGATCTGCGGGGTCAACTTGTGGCCCGATCATGACGTGGCGGCCGCGAACGAAGCGTCGGCCCAGGGATCTTCGCCGACGAGCGCGGTGCCCGGCAGGACCCATTCCCGAGGTGTGCCTGCGCATTTCTCGGAGGGGCAATGTAACTCTACGCGCGCTCCTTTTCCGACCGTAATCCCAACCTGACGTCCGCGGAATTTTCGTTCACAGAGAACGCAAGTCCGTTGATCATCGAGCGATTCCCATTCGCGAAAACGATCTCCTTCCCGGAGTGCCGCGAGCTTCTCTTCGCTGCGCCATCTCTTATCCATGTGCCTGGGACGTTGGCGGTGAGCAGATGCGCTCGCAATTGGGGCCGCGGCTTGACCTTCGATAGGTCGAAACCCTAGCGCCACGGCTGTTGCGCTTGTCGTTTCCGCAGAGCTAGAGGAGACGCGTTTGCTGAGCGCGGATAAAAATTACGTCCTGGCGGAAACGTCGTTCGAGCTCGTGCCGATATTCGCGCCACCAAGGCGCATCCACTTCCGTCGCCATCACTTCGAAGATCACAATATCATCGCGACTGGTTAGCTTGTCGTTCTGCCGCCAGAGACCTTCCGCAGGCGCGCGAGTATAGACGGTGAGGCCGCCGAAGCGTTCCGTCAGTTCATTTCGGACGTGAAGGTATTCATCAGGCGGAAACGGCTGCCGAGCGTTGTCGTAGAGCGGGAGAAGGATTTGAATCAGATGCATCCGCGTCGGGTCGAGAGGAAAGCTGTTTCTAACTCGAGCCCGCTAACGATGGCAGAGCGGCAATAATTTCGCCCGTGACCTCGCCGAAACCGACGCGGTAACCCTCGCCTGCGCACCAACCAGTGATGGTGAGCGAATCGCCGTCCTCCAGCCACTTGCGCGTTTCGCCGTTCGGCAGCGCAATCGGATTCGCGCCGCGCCATGTTAATTCCAGCATGCAACCACGCGACCCTTCTTCCGGTCCGCTGATCGTTCCGCTCGCGAGCAAATCGCCCGGTTGCAGATTGCAACCGTTGACGGTGTGATGGGCTAGTTGCTGCGCGAGGCTCCAGTAGAGATTCTGGAAATTGGTTTTCGTGAGGAGGTGAGACGCACTCATCGAGGCCGTGCGCAGATGCGCTTCGAGCTGAATGTCGAAGGTAAAATCCTCCGCGGCGCGCAGGTAAGGCAGTGGCTGCGGATCTTGCTGCGGAAGAGCACGACGAAAGGGAGCAAGTGCCTCCAATGTCACAACCCAAGGCGAGATACTGGTGCAGAAATTCTTGGCCAGAAACGGCCCGAGCGGCTGGTATTCCCAAGTCTGAATATCGCGAGCGCTCCAGTCATTCATGAGCACGATGCCGAAGATGTGATCTTCTGCTCGCTCGATCGGAATCGGTTCGCCTAACGAGTTACCTGGTCCAATCAGAAAAGCCGTCTCCAATTCGTAATCGAAACTGCGGGAGGGGCCGAAGGTCGGCTCGTTCGCATCGGGACTTTTGACCTGCCCATGCGGACGCCGCACGGATGTGCCGCTCGGCACGATGGAGCTGGCCCGGCCATGATACGCGACCGGTAGCCATTTCCAATTCGGCATCAGGGCATTTTCCGGTCCGCGCAGCATCGTGCCGACATTGTGCGCGTGATGATACGAGGAATAAAAATCGGTGTAATCGCCGATGCGGGCGGGGAGCTGCATCGTGACATCTTTTTGCGGATGAAACGCGCGGGAGCGCAGGGGCGCATCGTCACGGAGAGTCGGGTTGTCGGCGCGCAACAGATCCTGCAGAAGCGCGCGGGTCTTGCGCCAGGCCGGGCGGCCAAGCGCGAGAAACGCGTTCAGCGAATCCAGCGCGAAAACGGCACGACTTTGGAGTTCAGAGCCGCGGAAGTAACCGAGCTCTTCGAGCACCGAAAGATCCAGAACGAACTCACCAATCGCAACTCCAGCGCGAGCAGGCTCCTGCCGCGGCCGGAAAATGCCGAAGGGGAGATTCTCGAGCGGAAAATGCGAGTCGCGTTCGACGTGGATGAAGGATTCGAGCGCCATTTCACATCAGGCCGAGGACATGCAGATCTTCGCGCGGTTCGTCGAAGCTACAGCTTCCGAGCGACGTTACCAGCGCGCGGCGCGCTTCGATCTGCGGAGTCGAGATGGCCCATTCACGCCAGCGAAAGGAATGG
>DASYVG010000320.1:0-1825 GCA_035937255.1 Chthoniobacterales bacterium
ACTGACGTTCTACGTCCGGCACGGCGAGATTTTCGCGCATGCCTGCGCGGCAATTACGGCCGTCATCTTTGTCGTAATCATCGTCAGGACAGTTCGACGCCGCCCGCTCGCACGGAACCGTCCAAGTGCGAATGCCTGAATTTGATTACTCAAAAAGAAGTGCTCTATCGATCTTTTTCGCTGCATTAGTCTCCCGCTTTTGCGCGGCAATCACATGAACGACACCCCCGTCATTTACGTCCGCGGCCTGCGTAAATCCTACGACGCGTTCGAAGCGGTGAAGGGCATCGATTTCGAGGTGCAGCCTGGAGAAGTGTTTGGACTTCTCGGTCCGAATGGAGCCGGCAAAACCACGACGGTCGAGATCTTGGAAGGGTTGCGGCCGCGCTCCGGCGGCGAAGTGAAAGTGCTCGGTTTCGATCCAGACCGGCAAAAGCAAAAGCTAAAAGATCGGATCGGCGTCTGTCTGCAGGCGACGAATCTCCCCGATAAAATTACGGTGCGCGAAGCGCTGACCTTGTTCGCGGCATTCTACTCGCGCGTCGTGAGCGGCGACTCGCTCCTCCAGCGCCTGCAACTCTGGGACAAGAAGGATGCAGGTTACGCCACGCTTTCCGGCGGACAGAAGCAACGTCTCGCGCTTGCTCTTTCCCTGATCAACGATCCGCAGCTTCTTTTCCTCGACGAGCCGACGACCGGACTCGATCCGCAGGTGCGGCTGGAAATCCGCGATCTCATCGAAGAGTTGCGCTCTGAAAAACGCACCATCCTGATGACCACGCACTACATCGAAGAAGCCGAGCGTTTGTGCGATCGCGTCGCGATCATCGATGCCGGCACGATCATCGCGCTCGGCACGCCGCGTGAGTTGCAGGAGCGAAGTGCCAATCAATCCGCGATCGAAATGCGGTTCACTCAGCCGTGGCGGAACGGCCCCTTCCCGGAATGGCACGGGGCGATTCGAACGATTGTGAGCGACGACGCGAAACACGTAAAGGTCACCTCGAAGCATCCGGCCCGCACCCTCGTGGAAATGGTGAAGTGGACCGACGCCCAGGGGATCGAACTCGAGGACGTGCATTTGAACCGACCGACGCTCGAAGACGTCTTCATCGAGCTGACGGGAAAGAAGTTGCGCGAATAAATGAAAACGTTTTTCGCGCTGCTGAAGATCGATTTGAAGCTGGCCCGCCGGAACAAAGCGGTGCTTTTCTTCAATTATTTCTTCCCCCTGATCTTCTTTTTCTTCTTCGGGCAAATATTCGACGCAAAGCAGGGCAACCGCGTGCTGCAAGTCGTCACGATGGTGACGGTCCTTGGCATTCTGGGCAACGGACTCTACGGGGCGGGAATGCGCGCCGTCCAGGAGCGCGAGGAAAACGTCTTGCGCCGCTACAAGGTCACGCCGATCACGCCCGTGCCGCTGCTTCTGGCTTCGCTCGTCACCGGCGTCATCATCTATCTGCCGAGCGTGCTCATGATGCTCGCGCTCGCAAAGTTCGTCTACGGAATGCAGATCCCGCCGAACCTGGCGTCGCTCCTGATTTTCATGTGTCTCGGCGCAGCTGCGTTTCGCGCGCTCGGTCTCATTATCGCCGCCGTCGTCAATTCCTCGCAGGAAAGCAACATACTCATTCAACCGATCTACATGGCGATGCTGCTGCTCGGTGGAGTGACGATCCCGATCACCTACTTCCCGAACTGGCTGCAGAGCGTCACGCAATTCATCCCGTCGACGTATCTCGTCACCGGCGTGGCCGGGATTCTCCAGCGCGGCGAAACTCTTTTGCAAAACTGGCCTTCCGTCCTTGCCCTCTCGGTCACC
>DASYVG010000321.1:0-2734 GCA_035937255.1 Chthoniobacterales bacterium
GTATTTTTCTTGCGCTTGTCACCGGCAGGAACGGGATACAGATCGGACTTGCTCCAGAAGCTGACAGGCAACGGCGAAAACCCCAGGCCGGTGTAGAACTGCTCCGCTGTTTTGATGACCCATTCGGATGTTCGACCGGCAAAATACTGGTCGAGCTTGGCCGCTTCGACGAGACCGGTCCATTCCTGCGACCACCGATTGTTGATCCAATGCGCCGGGATTTTCTTCGGAACCGGCTGATGATATTTCTCCGCTAATTTGTATTTCGTCCACGTATGCAGTTGCAGATAGAGCGGGCGCAATTCCCGCATGAAATTTTCCTGCAGAGCCAGCATCTGGTCCGTGGTCATTCCGTAGGCTGCCGTCTCGAGGCCGAAGTAATCGGGATGGCCGAGCTCCTTTGCCACGCCATTGCGGAGATCGCGCAACTTTACCAGGTTCGGCTTCAGCGCGGCGCCCGATTGCTTGGACGTTTCCCAGACGGCGCGGCGCTCGCTTAAATCGGTGCTTTGCTCCAGCCGATTGTCGATCTCGTTCGCGGTAATCGGCTTGTCGTTCAGCTTGAACTCGAAGCTGTTCAGAAGGGACGCCTGCTTCGTTTCCGCCTCAACGCGCTGCCGGACGAGATCCGGATTGGTCATCGGGCCTTCGGCCGCATTCAGGAGCAACTGGTTCAACTGCCGAACCGCGAGCTCGGTGAGCTCACTTTTGTGGGTGAGCAAGTCTTGCGCTTCCTTGATGACGGCGGGATTGCCGTTGAATGCGGCGGCCGCTTTGCCGGCGGTTTCGGAAGCGGCATCGTGCTCAGGGGTGACGTCTGTGACCGCTCGCCATTGCGCTTCCTGGTTCACCGTTGTGAGCGCCCGGTAACCGGCATTCGCAAGCGATAGAAAGCGATCGGCGCGCTCCTGGATGGGAGATGTCGCAGCCGTTGCAGTCGTCGAGACGGCCAGCAGCAAAAAATCTGGGCGAGTGCGTGTGGGAAAGAGGGAAAAATGTGCATTGCGCGAAGCTAGATATTTCGGAAAAATTGTGAAGCGGCTTTTGGGGCAGCTTGACGCCTCGCGGCGCGAGAGTGTTTGCTCTGGATATGAACCTGATGCTGTTCCGGTTGGCCACGATTCTCTGCTTTTTGGCGGTAGCGCTCGGGGCTTTCGGCGCGCACGCTTTGAAGGCGACCCTGACCGCGGCGAATATGGTTGGGGTGTGGGAAAAGGCCGTTCTCTATCACCTCACGCACGCGATCGCTCTCCTCGCTCTCAGCCTGGTGCCAAATGTGAATCGTCCCGCCGCGTTGCTCCTGCTCGTCGGCATCGCTTTGTTCAGCGGCAGTTTGTACCTCATGGCTCTAACTGCATGGCGCGGGCTTGGAGCCATCACTCCACTGGGAGGTCTTTGCTTCCTGGCCGCGTGGATCTGTCTCGCGTTCTCGCCGGTCCGCTAGGGTCCGCGATGTCGACCGAGCTTGTGGCAAGTGCAGACCTGCTGATAAGCTAGCTCGCCCGCTCATGTTGCCCGCCCTACTCGAGACCCAGAAAGCTGCCATCACTGTCGTCGTTTTACTGGCGACCTTTTTCGTTACGCTCGCGCTCGGCCGGATCTTGAAACGGCGCGCCGGTGTGCAGCTCGGGGTTTTGTACAGGCTTTTCTGTCTCGCCGTCGCATTCTACGCAGCTCTCGCAACCTACGGATTTCACGCCAACATCCGAACGCACCTCGGCGCCCTCGTCGTTTTACTCAGCAGCGGCGTGCTCATCGCACTACTCGACCGCTACCTCTGGGATATGTACTTCGAAGAGCGGCGTCAGACCCCGATCCCGAAGTTTCTCCGGCACGTCGTCGCACTCGTGATTTTCCTGATCACGCTCCTGTTCATCTTGAACATGGGCTATCACGCCGAGGCCGAACTGCGCGGCCTCCTCGCCGGGTCAAGCATCGTCGCGATCGTGCTAGCGTTTGCGATGCAAAACCTGCTGGGCGGTATGATTTCAGGCATTTCGCTGCAGGTCAGCCGCCCATTCCGGGTGGGCGACTGGCTCCAGGTCGGTGACCGGTTTGCCGAGGTCATGGAGATGAGCCTCGATACCACTCGTCTGCGGACCAACGACGACGTTTACCTCGACGTCCCGAACAACGAGTTCGTGCGACAGACGATCATCAATCTGCATTACCCAACACCGCAGCACGCCATGCGCCTGCGCGTCGGGGTTGAGTACACCGTTCCGCCAAACCGCGTGAAGGAGGCATTGTATCGTGCGAGCTCAAATGCCGAAGGAGTATTGCGCGATCCGCCTCCGCGCGTATTCCTCGTCGATTTTGCCGATTCGGCCGTCACCTACGAAATTAAATACTGGATCGCTGGTCACGCACACTTCAATGACATCAACGACGCGATCCACACCAATATCTGGTACGAATTCAAGCGTCAGCGCATCACAATCCCGTTTCCGGCCCGAACACTCCACGTCCAACGACGCCATACCGGCCCGCCGGTTCACGAAGGCCATGCGGAAGCGCGTGCAATTCTGCGGGGCGAGCCGCTCTTTCAGTGTCTACCGGATGGACGCATCGACGGTTTGCTTAAACAATCGCTCCTGAATCACTTTGGCCGCGGCGAGCGCATGATTGAGGAAGGCGCAAATGGTGAATCGATGTTCATCCTCCTGCGAGGCACCGCGCATGTTTCCGTGTCGAAAAATGGCTCAACCATTCGCGTTGGAGTATTGCGTTCCGG
>DASYVG010000322.1:0-7769 GCA_035937255.1 Chthoniobacterales bacterium
CGCGCAAAGTGAACGCCTGCACAGGATCAGTGCCGTTTATAAAGCTGAATCGGGGCGGCTCGACGTCTACGTCATGAACGAGCTGGTCGAGGAAGGCGCAGCGCTCGGCGGCGCAAAACTAATCGCGACTGTTTCCGACACTCAGGGCCACGGCAAAGCGGCGGTCGACTTCGATCCGCAAGGCGCCCGTTACGTCGCACTCCGCTGGAGTGAAGCTGCGCGCGGGCATGAACCTTTCGAGATCGCGGAAATCAGTGCTTTCGGCGATGTGCCGTTCGGTTTGCTCGACGTGCTACCTATTCCGAATGCTTTCGCCAGCAATCAGGTTCTTCCCCCGTTGCCGGAGACTCCGCCGTTCATTCCGGCCGTGAGCCCGTAGACGCGGTCGTCACCAGAATTTGTCGAATCAGCGCTTCGGCAGCGTCCCGTGCGGCTTTGTAATCCGGTAAACCAACCACGGCTAACTCGAGGAGCCGTTGCCCTAAATTTCGCTGGCCATTCCAAGCCGCCCGCAAGCGACTGCGCGAACTCCACTCACCGAAGTCGTTAGTGCTGGGTTCCGGCCGGCTGCTCTTATCGTCCTGGATACAGACGAAAACGAAGAGCGGCTGAGATTGCTGGACGAATTCATAGGAGCGAAATGGGAGGTGAAGCGAACCTTCCTCAAACTGGAAATTGGGCCAGCGTCCGCGAAAAGTTCGACCGATTGCCGGGAGGCAAATATCCGGCGAATGACTGCGGACCAGTTGTAGCGCGGTTCGTTGGGGCTGCCAGCGCGAAAAGAAGCCCCACCAGCGAACACTCTGCGGTTCCTCCCAAGTCGCGCTGGAAGCATCGTTGTAGCGAAGGATTGCGCGGGTCGATTCATCGATGCTAAGCGGTCTATAAGCTGCGTACCCGACAGGCCAATGGGGTTCCCAGATTGGCCGTGGAAACAGCTGCCGCTCGTGCGCTCGATACCACAGTTCGCTGCCGCCAAAAACCAGCGCGAGCCACACGAGCGCTGCCGCTGGTTCCCATAAAGACGAAGCGTGCGAGGCACGCGGACCCGCTGTCGCAAGGCGAACATGCTTCGGTTGCAGCGCAAAGGCCGCGAGGCCCAGTCCAGCCAAGCCGACGATCAGCACGGCATTCCCGACCAGATCGTGCCACTGGTGAAGCGCAGGAATGCCATTGCGCGCAGCGATGACCACAAGCGTCGTCGCGCGCAGAATATTACAAGCAAACATCCACGCGCAGCCGATCAGCAACAGCACAAACCGGCGCGGCCAGGACACCCGCAGTAGTTCACCCAGAAAAAGCGAAACCATGATCGCCGCCTGCAGTGTTTTGACCCCGCTGCATGCTTCATCTACGCCTACGAATCCGTTCGCCAACTGGATGACATTGCCAAGCTGATACGCCGCGATGCCCAGCACCCCGGCTACCTCCACAGCCACAGATGCGACGGGGCGCGCCAACCCATGGGCAAGAACGGTCTCGAACTGCACGAGCCATGGAACGGCGACGAGCGGGAAACAGATCGGAAACGCGAAGTGCGCCAGCCAGCCCCGGCCGCCAACGCGGACGATCGTGAGAAGGGAAACGGCGACGGCAATCACCGCCAGTGTCCAACTGAGCAGGCGCCAATCCGGGTTTGCCTCTTCGACGATGCGGATTGGCAAGAGGAGCGCGAGAAGTGCGAAGACCGCCACCTGCGCTGAACGGCTCGCGCCGGGGACGGGCGTCGCAAGTGGCCGAGTTTGCCAACGAAGATGAAAAAGAAAGCCAGCGAGAAACGGAACCGCCCAGCCGTAAGTGTATTGCGCGTTCAGCGTCCACTCGTCGCGCAAATGCCAGATCACCCACGCCCAGAGCGCGAGCGGCACGATAGCCCGAAGTTTTGCGAGACGCACTGGCCGAATTTCCGCAATCGCGCGGGTGAATGCGAGCGCCGATCGAAGCCGGCGCACTTTCGTTTCGCCGCGCTTACCGGCACGGGGCGTGCTTAGACGAAGCCCGGACGATTATATGTTCACCCGCTGTCTTTTTCTCCTCTGCACCCTTGTATTTACCTGCACCGCTGCGCGGGCCGTCACGCTCGATTGGAGCACGGTGGCGTGGACGAATGGTTCGCTCACTAATTCCTACAACATCGATCCTTCCAGCCCGGGGAATGACATTACGATAACGATCTCGGGCAACACGGCCCAGCTCGTGACAGATCCCTTCGCTACCGGCACTCCCCAAACTCCTGCGATCACGTCCGCTTTTCAGGGCGGATTGGGGTCGGTACCCAAGACGCTCGACCTGGCAGTGAATTTCACAGATCCAAGCCAAGGCCTCACCGTGACGGTCACGTTTTCCGCCGCCTATGCCGCAGGGGTTAAGAACGTGTCGTTCTCGATTTTCGATGTCGATTTTAATAATGACCCCGCCAACGCGTCAACATTTCAGGACGAGATCCGCTCCATCACTGCCACCACGATTGCAAACACCACCGCCGCCGCGACGGTCACTGGATCCACGGACAACATCGTCACTGGCTCGGGAACTCCGCTTGCCAAAGCCGATGGCACAGCACTTTCGCCAGACACCGGTGCCGGTTCGGGCGCTGGAAACACGACGATCGATTTCGGCACGAACGCGATCAAGTCGTTCACGTTTGCCTATGGCAGCGGTGCCAGTATCCCGGGGTTAACCAACCCGACGTTCGAGCACATCGGCATCTACAACATCGGTTTCACCCCTGTCCCTGAGATCAACCCCGCGCTAGCCAGCGGTTTCTCCTGTGCAGCGGCCATTCTCCTTGTTCTTTGTCATGGTGCACGAGTTCGAAATAAACGGCTCTGATCACAACGTCCGCGCGCTTGATCGGCACGAAAGTTTGCCGCGCTGGACACGGCGATTGGTTGCGGCGGCGGTAGCGATCGCGGCAATTGCCGGCGGCTATCGCGGCTACGCGTGGTGCCGAATCGCGCATTTGGAAAAACAGGCGACGGCGTTCCACAGCCGGCACGATTACCGCAGCACCATGCTCGTTTGCCGGCGATTGCTGCAACTCAATCCGAATGACGCGACTGCGTGTCGGCTGATGGGCGAAACGGCGCTCGCGGCAGCACGACCCGAAGCGATCGATTGGCTCCGCCGCCTCGTCGCGCTGCGGCCGACAACAGAAAACCGGCTCGAGCTGGCCGCGGCCGCAATCTCGCGCAGTGAAGTGAAGCTGGCGGAATCGACGCTCCAGCAGATTCCGGATCGCCAGCGGAACTCCGCACATTTTCATGAGATCGCCGGCGCGCTTGCTGTCGCCGAAAAGCAAACCGCCGGCGCGCTCGAACATTTTGCCCGGGCCGCGCAGATTAATCCGCAGGACGCGCAGGCAAAGTTAAATTTCGCCTCGGTTCAGCTCGCGCTCGGGGGCGCGAAATCTACATCCGCGCGCGACACGCTCGAACAACTGACGCGCGAATCTGCCACGCGACTGGCGGCGCTGCGCGCGCTGCTGACCGACGCAATTGCGCGGGCCGACCAGCGCACGCAACGAATCTGGGCGACGCAATTGCAACTGGAACCCAGCGCGAGTTTTTCGGATCAATTGCTCTGCCTGGAATCGGCGGCGCGACGGGGAGAAGAGCGGGATTTACTCGCGCAACTGCAGAACGCAGCTCTGCGCTCTCCCATTGAAGCTGCGGCCATCATTTCCTGGTTGAACCGCCGCCAGCGGGCGGAAGCTGCCCTCGCCTGGAGCGCAACGCTCGATCGCAAAATCGCCGCCGCGCAGCCGGTGCCGCTCGCCATCGCGGAAGCGTTTAGTTGCACCCACCAATGGGAGGCGCTGCGCCACTTCGTCGAGCAGGCGCCGTGGCCATCAGCCGACGCGCTTCGCCTAACAGTGGCGAGTCATGCGATGCGGCAGAGTGCGGGAAACGAGCGCGCCCCGATGCAGGCCACTAATTATTGGAACAGCGCGCTCAAAGCGGCGCAAAACGACAGCGGGCTGCTTCTCACCATGGCTAATTTGTGTCGCGGCTGGGGTTACGCCGAGCAGGCGGAAGAAGCATGGTGGATGGTGGCAAACGGGAGTGTGCAAGCTGACGTGGCCTTGAATGCGCTGCAGCGGCATTACACCGAGCAGCGCAATACGCGCGGCCTGTTGCGCGTGGCGCAGCGAGCGTTGCAGCTCAATCCCGAAGACGCCGTTGCGGCGAACAACTGCGCTAGCCTCGGTCTGCTGCTTGGGAACGACGCGAACGCTCAGCGCCTCGCGGAAAAGCTGCACCGCGAACATCCGACGAACGCCGCGTTCACCGCCACCTATGCGTTCGCTCTGCACACCGAAGGAAAGACAGCAGAAGGGGTGCAGCTGCTCGCGACCATGAATGACCTACAGCTGCGCACGCCGGAAATCGCCGCCTATTATCTCGTGTTGCTGGTGCAGAACGGAGAGATGGACCGCGCAATGTCGTTCCTGCCGGCGGCGCAACGCGCGACGCTCCTCCCGGAAGAGCAGCAGCTCGTCGCGAAGGCGACCCACGAACTGCTGGAACGAGCACGTGCAGAAGCACTCGCCCGATCGTAGCACCGACGCGCGGTTGCGGCATGCTGCGGCGTGACGTCCATTCGCTTGAGAATGTCGGCGCCACGCGTGATTTCGATCGCAGGTTATCTCGCGCTCCTAGCAGCGCTGCTCGTCCTGCTCGCTACTCGGGAATTGCTCGCAACGAATCCGATCCTCGCGGTACAGATTTGCGCCGGGCTCCTGATGATTTGGGCGCGCCTAACATTCGGAAGAAGGAGCTTTCATCTTACGGCCGACCCGACCGCGGGCGGGCTCGTCACGAACGGGCCGTACGCGTTGATTCGGCATCCGATCTACAGTGCGATCCTGCTTTTTCTGCTCGCGGCGGTCGTTTCGCATCCGTCGGCAAGAAACATCGGACTGGGTGTACTCGCCGTCGCTGGGGCGGTCGCGCGCTTGGTTTGCGAAGAGCGACTTTTGCGTGTGCGCTATCCCCAATACGCCGATTATTCGAAGAAAACGAAGCGTCTGCTGCCGTTCGTTTACTGAGTAATTCGCCCCAGCAAATCAGCACATCTCGGCCGGTCCCGCTCGCCACCGGGGAATCTATCAGCTGTCTGCTCGATCGGACGGGTCTGTGCGAGTTCTGAGCAGCAAACGGTTAAAGCCCGACATAAACCTTTCGTCTGGCTCTTGGATGCGCGCACGGGCCGTTCCGGGCGCTGCTTCCGTCTTCACTTAAAGGCGGTCGGATCGTGACCTTGGCGCGCTAAAGTTTTTCCGCAACGGCAGGAATGCTGCTGAACCATCAAACGTGGAAATGCATATCACTCGCCGAGCGCGGGCGCGAAACCGTCGGATTTTCTCCGCGTCGGCTGCCGCGCTCATCGCCTGTCTTGTGCTCGCCGGCTGGCGCTTCGATATCGGACTTCTGAAAACAGCTATTCCGGGGCTCGTAGCCATGAATCCGATTTCGGCCGTGGCGTTTCTGTTCGCGGCCCTTTCGATCGCGCTTTTCACCGACCGAGAACTGAGTGAACAGATCGAGCGGCGGCGTCTGATCGCGCAAATCTGTGCCGGTGCCGCGACACTAATCGGGGCTGCCAAATTGATCGCACTGGCAAGCGGTCCCGATGTCGGGGTCGATCGGTGGCTGTTCTCTACGAAGCTCGCCCTCGGCGTTCGAATGCCGAACGCGATGGCGCCAACGACGGCACTGAACTTTGCTTTGCTTGGCGCGGCGCTCCTTCTCCTGAATTCAACTCGCCGAAGAAGCAGTCTTCCATGGGTTTGCGCTCTGATTGCGGGATTCCAAGCGACGGCCGCGCTGCTCGGTTACGCCTGCGGGATCCAACACTTCTACGAATTGACGCCGTTCGTTCCCATGGCCTTGCACACAGCAGTTGCCTTTCTACTGGTCTCCTTCGGCACAATGTCATGTCAGGGCAATCCCGTCTCGCTTGCCACTCCCACCGGGAAAAATGCGGGCGGAACGATGGCGCGCCGCCTTCTTCCCGCGGCCATCCTAGTACCAGCCGCGATCGGCTGGCTTCGGTTGGAAGGACAGCGGACAGAAATCTTCCACAACGAGATGGGCCTCGCGCTTCAGACGGTCGCCAACATGGTAGTCTTCGCCTTCGTGGTCATCTGGAACGCGCGTCTGCTCTCACGCACCGACGCAGAGCGGAGCAAAGCAGAACTGCGACTGCGCCGCGTCCATCGTGATCTTGAGAGCCGCGTGCACGAAAGAACGGAACAGCTTTTCACTGCTAACCAGTCGCTGCAGCTCGCAAGCGGCGAGCTAGAGGACCGCGTGCGAGAACGCACCGCGATATTAGCGGAAACAGAAGCTCGTTTGCACGCCATCGTTGAAAACGCGAACTCCATTATCCTGGTCAAAGACCTCGAAGGTAAAATCATCCTCGTAAATCAGCGCTTCGCAGCGTTAGTCGGGCGACCGAAAGAAGAGATTCTCGGACGCACTGATTACGATTTCTTTCCAAAAGAAATGGCTGACGAGTTTCGCGCGCATGATGTCGAGGCCGTCCGCATCGGTGCTGTGACCGAGAGAGAAGAGACAGTCCCCAGAAGCGATGGCGGCTGCCACACATTCATCGCGAATAAGTTCCCGCTGCGAGACTCCAACGGAAACATCTACGCTCTTTGCGACATTTCCACTGACATCACCGAGCGCAAGCACATGGAAGACACGCTCCTGGAGAATCAGCGCGCCCTGGAAGCCTCAGTATACGCCAATCAACTGATCATGGATAACTCGCGCGACGTCATCTGCACCGTGGATGAGGCGGGTCGTTTCGTAACTGTGAGCGCGGCTTGCGAAACTCTCTGGGGTTACACAACAAAAGAATTACAGGGAAAACGATACATCGAAATGGTCCTGGCCGAGGACCGGGAGAAAACGAACCGCGTTGCCGCGGAAATTGTCGCCGGGACCGCCGCGAGCGATTTCGAAAATCGCTATGCCCGAAAAGATGGTTCCGTCATTCACATGATGTGGTCCGCGTACTGGTCGGACGCCGACAGGATCATGTTCGCGGTCGGCCACGACATTACGGAACGCGCGCGCCACGCCGCGGCGCTCAACCAGGCGAAGGAGGATGCGGATCGCGCCAATCGTGCGAAGAGCGAATTCCTTTCTCGGATGAGTCATGAGTTGCGCACGCCGATGAACGCCATCCTTGGCTTCGCTCAACTCCTGGAAATGGACGCGTTGACTTCGGACCAGTCTGAGGGCGTCAAACATATTTTGCGTGGCGGACACCATCTCCTGGAACTAATCAACGAGATTCTCGATCTCTCGCGCATCGAAGCCGGCCGGATGTCGCTTTCGCTCGAACCGGTTCCACTCGAGCCCGTTCTGCGCGAAACGCTGGAACTGGTTTATCCACTTGCCGCGGAGCGCGGCGTTCGTCTCAGCTCTCTTCCCCATTGCGACGCGTTCATTCTGGTGGATCGGCAGCGCCTCAAGCAGGTGCTGCTCAACCTTTTGTCGAACGCGATCAAATACAACCGGCTCAATGGCTCGGTGACCATCAGGTGCGAAGAGGAGGACCAGCACATCCGCATTTTGATTAGTGACACCGGCGTCGGCATTCCCGCGGACCGGCTGACCGACCTCTTTACGCCCTTCGCAAGGCTCGGTGCGGAGCGGGATACGGTGGAGGGGACGGGTCTGGGACTGGCGGTGACAAAACGCTTTGTGGAAGCGATGAAGGGAACAATCACAGTCGAGAGCGAACGAGGAGAA
>DASYVG010000323.1:0-12639 GCA_035937255.1 Chthoniobacterales bacterium
AAGGGCCGCAAACCGTTTAGATTTGCGGCCCCTCGCAAGTTGCGATTTATCCGATCAGCGTTAGCCAACCGCGATTCGGCGCGGCTTCACCTGTTCCGTTTTCGGTCAACGTGACTCGCCATGCTCCACCTTCGCGCTGATCTTCTCGTTATCAATCGATGGATCGAGTTCAAACGCGCGTCGGAAGTTCTCTTTCCGGGATTCGCGATGGACCAGGGTTCCTGCGATACCCGGGAGGGATCGACGGCCGACGATCGTCATTGCAAGGTGTAGCTGTCGTTATTCTCGAGGACGGTCGCCATCGGCGCGGCGGACTGCTCCGCTGGCTGCTGACCGTTACTGTTCGAACGATTGTCTCTGACTAGAGTCACCTGGGGCCCTACGGTCGACCAAAATGGGAGTTCAAAGAGAGTGTTGATGTCATCCCGTAGCGTTGTCGAGCTCCGACGCCGGCCAGCTTGGCGAGGAGGAAGAAGTTTTGATAACGCATTAAGCTCATTATATGTCCTTTTGTTGTGCAGAATAGGTAAGCTTGAGCATGCCGTTCGGAGTTCCAACGGATACGTTTTGCAATACGCTGATATCTAGATATTTAAAGTTACAATCACTTCACAAAGAATCGATATATATGTCCCATTTTGTCGCTCAGTATACATGCTCCACAGCGCATCAAATGCGCCATTTTTACTCATATAAGATCTTTTTAAACAACGCGCGAATCCTGGCTTGCCGGTTCAGGTTGGAGACCGTATCAATCTCTCATGAACCTTCAGCAAAGGGACGAGCGTTTCATGCGATCGGCTTTGCTTGAAGCGCGGAAGGGACTTGGCCACACAAGCCCGAATCCTGCAGTCGGCGCGGTCCTCGTCGCTGGATCGAAGATCGTCGCCCGCGGACACCATGCGAGAGCAGGGGGCGTCCATGCTGAGATCGCGTGCTTACGCGCTTTCGGGCGAGCGATACCTCCAGCCGCAACACTTCACGTAACGCTAGAACCGTGTTCCAGCGCGGGAAAAACCGCTTCTTGCGCGCACGCGCTCATCGCCGCCGGCGTGAAAAACGCCGTCGTTGGTGCAATTGATCCAAACCCGCGACATTCCGGCCGCGGAATTGAACTAATGCGGGCGGCTGGAATCAGAGTTCGCACGGGCGTGTTGGAAAATGAGTGCACCGCGCTGAACGAGGCCTTCAACAAATGGATCACTACGGGGCAGCCGTTCGTCGTCGCTAAGTGCGGCATGTCTCTGGATGGGCGCCTGACGCGACGCCCGGGTGAAGTTCAGTGGATTACCGGTCCCGCCGCCCGGCGGCACGCGCGGATGCTTCGCGCACAGGTCGACGCGGTCCTCGTCGGAGCCTCCACGATTCGCGCGGACAATCCGCGGTTAACTGCGCGCGGCGTCCGCGGGGCGCGCCAACCCTGGCGGATCGTGCTAACCCGTGGCGGCCGCCTGCCTCAGAAAGCTCGAATCTTCAACGATCGCTTCGCGGCGCGCACCCGCGTTATCGGCAAAGGCACGCTGCGCAAAGTTTTTGCGGAGCTCGGCCGCAACGAGATTACGAGCGTTTTAATCGAAGGAGGTGGAGACGTGCTGAGTCAAGCGCTGGACGCGCGCTTGATCGACAAAGTGCAAATCTATCTTGGGCCTCTTTTGACCGGAGGACCGGTTCTCGCGTTCGGCGGCCGAGGCGCTGGTGGCACTTCGGAGGCGGCATTCCTCCGCGGGGTGAGCTATGAGCGGATCGGCCAGGATGTTTGCGTGTCTGGCTATCCCAATTATCCCGCGTAGCTATTCTGCAAATTGCAGAGAAACTTTCGTCGGGTCCGGGAGTTCAATAGTCGTAATGATTGTGGATTGAAGGAGGTGAAACTATGAATTGTAAGAAGCTTCTCATCATCGCCGTCGCCGTCGGCGCTTTTGCTTTTGCGGGTGCGGCGCGCTCCGAGGCGCACGTCTCGATCGGGATTGGATTGGGTTTCCCTATTGGATACGGCTACTACGGAGGGTACGGAGGGTACGGAGGGGGCTACGGAGGGTACGGATATCCGGGTTACCGCTCCTACGGCTATCCATACTATGGCTCCTCATACTGCGGTCCCAGATACTACGGGGCGCCGGTAGTCTATTACCGGACGGGTTGGTACTGGCACCATGGTCGGCGAGTTTACTACCGCCGCCGGGGCCACTAATCGCGCGACCGGGCGCGAATTCGAAAAAGCTGGCTGGAGGATTTCCAAGCCAGCTTTTTTGTGGGCTTCAGCGTCGGAGAAACCTGCTCTCGCCGCTTACAAATCCGAATCGTCGTCGTCGTCGGCGCCGTCATCTCCGCCAGCGAGATCATTAAGATCCGCGGCAAGATCGGCATCCTGCGCAGTCAGAGCCCCTGCTCGTGTTCGCGCAAGGTCCGAGCGAGATCCGATTCGCCAACTCCCTGGCGTGTGGAGAAACAGCATGACTGCGAGGAGACCCGCAGCCAATCCACCGGCGGGGACAAGTCTCCCCAAACTGAACCAATCGCGAATTCGATTGCGCGGTTTGGTTTGTCTGTTGCGCAAAACGCGCATTACGTTCCGCGCGAAAAAGGGTGAGACCTCGGGCTGCGGCCGCGTTCCCAGCAAATCCCACAATTCCTGATCGTCCTCCGGCCTCATATTTTCTTTTCCACCCGATTCAACCACCCATCAGAACGGAAGTTGCGCAGTGACGGGTCCTAGGCCTCGGCCGCTTCGAGGAATCCCTCGAGCTGCCGGATACGGGTGGGATGCCGCATTTTGCGAAGCGCTTTCGCTTCAATCTGCCGAATTCGCTCGCGCGTGACGCGGAATTGCCGGCCAACCTCTTCCAACGTGCGGCTGTAACCGTCGACCAATCCGAAACGTTGCTCCAGCACCTGGCGTTCGCGCTCAGTCAGCGTCTCCAGGACATCTTTGATCTTCTCCTTCAGCAACACGATCGCGGTCATGTCGCTGGGATTCTCAGCGCTTTTGTCTTCGATGAAGTCGCCGAAATTTGTCTCTTCGCTTTCACCGACGGGCGATTGTAACGAAATTGGCTGTTGCGCCATTTTCAACACCGCGCGCACCCGATCCACCGGTAGGAGGATTTCCTCAGCCACTTCTTCCGGAGTTGGCTCGCGCCCGTACTCCTGAACGAGCTGCTTCTGCACGCGCATCAGTTTGTTGATCGTCTCGATCATGTGCACGGGAATGCGAATCGTACGTGCCTGATCGGCAATCGAGCGCGTGATCGCCTGCCGTATCCACCACGTCGCGTAGGTGGAAAATTTGTAGCCGCGGCGGTACTCAAATTTTTCCACCGCTTTCATCAGGCCCATGTTGCCCTCCTGGATCAGATCCAGAAACGACAAGCCGCGATTGGTGTATTTCTTCGCGATCGAAATGACGAGGCGGAGGTTCGCTTCCACCATCTCAGTCTTGGCCCGCAGCGCTTTCCGCAACCAACCTTTCAGCGCCTGATATTGCTCGGAAAATTCGTCCCCGGTCAGCCAGAGCGCAGTCTCGAGTTCGCGCACTTTCAGGCCAAGGGGTGAACGCGCGCCGGATTCTTTCGGACGCTTTGCCAGCTCCGCTCGCAGCGTTGTGAGGAGCACAAACTTCTCATCCGCCAAATGAACAAACTCCTCCGTGACTTTCTGTTTGAAATAAAATTTAGGGTAGAGCTTCTGCAGAGAAGTCACTGCTCTCTGGAACGCCTTCACTTTTTGCGGGTCCTTGCGGCTCGCGCCATGGGTCAGTTGCGCGTATTGTTGCGCCAGTGAAGTGTTCGACTTTGCCACCTGCTTGCAGAGTCGCGGGAGCATCTTCATGTAGCGTTCGCGACTCTCAATTTTCTTGTCCAAAATCACTCGATCGAAACGCTCCCGGCCTTCGCTCAATTTCTGCGCCAGCTCCAGATGGGCCTGCGCGATGAAACCGAACTGATTGATCAAGCGCTGCACCATCGCCTCCGCCTCCTCGATGCGTTTGGAAATTTCCACTTCCTGTTCCCGGGTCAGGAGCGGCACCTGCCCCATCTGTTTCAGGTACATGCGAACGGGATCGTCGAGGATATCCAGCTTCGTATCGGGCTTTTCTTCCTCTTCCTCCTCGCTGTCCTTCTTGCCGTCTTTGTAGCGGTCAACCTCGGAAGCTTCGATGATATCGATCTCCATCCGGCGCAGCCGCGTCAGGATCGCATCCAGCTCATCGGCGTCGGTCACTTCCGCGGGCAGCGCCTCGTTCAAGTCATCGAAGGTGAGGTAGCCCTGCTCCTTCGCGAGCTTAATTAATTCGCGAATCCGCGCCTGAACATCTCCCGACTGCGCGGGTTGTTCCGGCGTGCCGGCCAAGACATCAGTCGCACCGTTGCCCGTTTGTCCTACGGGGCCCGCGCCACGCGATAAATTCCTGGCTTTCGGCGCAACGGCTTTAGCTCTCTTCGTCGCGGTCAGCTTCCGCTTCCCCGCGGTCAGCTTCCGCTTCCCCTTTGTGGGTCGTCGAGACTTCGCAATAATGGAACGCTGGATCCGTTTTGGCTTCGCGCGGAGCTTTTTCGCGGCGGGTCGCGAGGTCTTACGTTTCGAGCGGCTGGACAAGGATTTTTGGAAGTGTGCTTTTGAGGAACGTCCCGCGTCGCCGGTCCCCCTCAGCAACCCCTGTCAGGAGTCGAGCACGCGGAGCGACGAAAACCCGGAAAGTTCATCGAGTTGCGCTTTCAGGTCAACAACTTGTTTCTGCAATGCCGTCATTTCCCCGGCGCTCAGCTGCGGTATCTTCATGCGGCCTTCCGCTATCTGTAGCTGCCGAGAGAGTGTTTCTAGAAGAAGCCCATTCCACCAGTCTTTCGCCACCGCCAAAGCGTTCGGAGGAGTTGTTTGTAGAACGCCTCCGCGATCGGTGAAAAGCTGTCGCAGCCACAACGAGACCAAAGCTTCGTCGCCGGGAGAAAGGGTCGCGGTGAACGCGCTGATCGATGCCGGATCGTCGGGATGCAAGTCGGCCTCTAGAATCCGGCCCAGCATTTCGGCATCTTGCGTCTGCGCAAGCACTTCACGCCAATCTTGCACTTGCAGGAATTCACGCGCCTCTGAATGCCGCAAAGCCAGGCGACAGAGCATGGCGATGTTATGGCGCGGAGGCGCAGTCATTGTTCCGTGCGACGCGTCGTCTGCAGAAACTCGCCCGCTCCTCGGCCTCGTGAGGAGCCGCTCGAAATCGGCCGGCGGCACTCCAAGCCGTGCGCTCACCTTGTTCGCAACTTGTGCTCGCATAATCGGATCGTGCACGCGTGCAACTATTTCCGCCATGCTGCGGCCGAGATGCATCTTTGCGCCTAACGAGCTGAGATCGACCGAAGCCGTCTCGTGTTCGATCCAGTAGTCGAAGAAGTCGCGCGCGTTCTTCACACGCCCCTCGAAAAATTCTTTCCCGCGCGTACGGACAATCGAATCGGGATCTTCGCCTGGCGGCATCTCCGCAACGCGGACGATGAGATCGTTCTGCAAGAGCGCGTCGAGCGAGCGTTCGGCTGCTTTCTGCCCCGCTGCATCCGCGTCAAAACAGAGGATCACTTCATTCACGAAGCGCTTCAGAATCCGGGCCTGCTGCTCGGTAAACGCTGTCCCTTGCGGAGCGACCACGTTGCCGATACCCGCCTCGAACACGGTGATGAGATCGAGCTGACCTTCGCAGACAATAGCGGAGTTCGCCTCGATCAACGCCCGCTTTGTCTTGTGGATTCCGAACAGCACGTTGCCCTTTCGGAACAACGCCGTTTCCGGCGAATTCAGATACTTCGCGGTCTCTGCATCCTTCTGCAGCGTCCGCCCGCTGAAAGCGATCACCTCGCCGACGTCGTTACAGATGGGAAACATGACGCGGCCGCGGAAACGATCGTAGACCTCGCCGCCTGGCCGGTCCTCGTCGCGTGGCTTCACGAGGCCGCTCTGCGCGATTTGGGTCCGCTCGTAGCCGCGTTCGAGCGCCCACTTGAGGAAGGCATCCCAGCTCTCAGGCGCATAGCCGATCTGCCAGTCAGTCGCGATTCTGGAATCGATTCCGCGCGCCTTCAGATACTCCCGCGCGGGCGCACCAAAGTCTTCCCGTGTCAGATTGCGGTGGAACCACTCGGCTGCTTCCGCGTGCAGCTCCAAAAGCATACGCCGGGTCTCGTGCTCGCCGCCGCTGGCTCCGCTTGGAGAGCGATTCTCGACCACCGTCACGCCAGCCCGGGCCGCTAGCTTTCGCACGGCAGCAGGGAAATCAAGATGTTCGTAATTCATCACGAAACGGAAGACGCTGCCGCCGGCACCACAGCCGAAACAGTGGAAGCTTTGCCGCTGTGAGCTGACGTGGAACGACGGCGTTTTCTCCTGATGAAACGGGCAGAGAGCCCTGAAATTCGCGCCCGCGCGTTTCAGCGGAAAATAGGATCCGATCACATCCACGATGTCATTCGCAGCCGCAATCTCCTGAATGTTCTCGGTCGGAATATTGCCCATGCGTGTTGTTGATTTGTCTCGTTCCGACGAGCGAGCGATGTCAAATTTATGTATGCAATTGCGTTCCGAAAGCTATGACAGATTGAACGGCACGAGAACAGTCATCTGCATTCTCATCACTGTTTTTCTTTCGCTCCATAGTGCGGCTGCCGAGTCGAAAGAGCCATTGCGCAAAGGGGATATTGCGATCGTCCCTTTGCAGGGAGAAGTTTCATCTCCGCTCCTTCTCTTTTTGCGACGCGCCCTCAAGAGGGCGGAAAATGCGGGCGCGACAGCCATCGTTTTCGAAATGAACACGTTTGGCGGTCAGCTCGACTCGGCGGAAGAAATCGTCACGGCCCTGAACCACGCGACAATTCCAACCTATACGTTCGTCAACACAAACGCAGGGTCGGCCGGGGCGTTGATAGCTCTGGCAACGCAGCACATTTTTATGGCGCCCGTTAGTGCAATCGGAGCGGCGGCTCCTCTCCTCTCCACCGGCGAGGATCTTCCCGTCACACAGCGAGAGAAGACGATTTCGTATTGGTCCGCGCTCATCCGCGGAACTGCGATTCGAAACGGCCACAATCCTGACCTTGGCGAAGCCTTCATGGACAAAAACAAGGAGGTGAAAATCGGTCCCGCCCTCGTTCACGCGAAGGGTTCGCTGCTCACATTAAACGCGCAAGAGGCCACCCAGAAATTCGATGGGAAGCCACTCCTCGCAGAGGGAATCGTCGATTCCACGACCGATCTGCTGAGGAAAACGGCTCTGTCCGGCAGGCCAATCACGATCGAGCCCAGCGGGTTTGAGCGACTGGCTTTCTGGATCACGAAGCTTGCGCCCTTTCTTTTGCTGGGCGGACTCGTCGGCGCGTATCTGGAATTCAAAATTCCGGGCGCGACCGTGCCCGGATTTGTCTCCGCGCTCTGCTTCGCCCTTTTCTTCCTGGGCCATTACCTTGCGGGGCTGGCCGGATGGGAAGTCGTCGCGCTGTTCGCGCTTGGTGTTGTGCTTGTCGTGATTGAGATTCTCTTCTTTGCTCACTCCACGATCGTATTTGGTGTTGTCGGCGTCTTCCTCATTCTAGGTTCTCTTTTCTGGGCAATGATAGATCGTTATCCAGACCAAAGATTCCTTCCGAGCGGAGGAATGCTCGCCACTCCCCTCTTCAACCTCGTGGCCGCAAGCGCAGCCGCGGCGGGCATCATCGCGATCCTCGCTCAATTACTGCCGCACACGAGCATCTACCGCCGCTTCGTGCTCGCGACTAGCAGCCCGCCGGGGCCTTCCATCGCAGGCCCGAGCCGCCAATTCTCGAGCGCAAGTTCCGCGCGAGAAGGCGCGACTGGAATTTCGCTGACAACCCTCAGACCAAGTGGAAAAGCGAATTTTGCCGGCCAAGTCGTCGATGTCGTCACAGCTGGTGAGTTCATCGCCGCGCAGACGCCGGTGCGGGTCATCTCGACCGATGGGATGCGCGTTGTCGTGCAAGCAGAACGAACATGAATGTTTGCGCTCACAAAAGGCGAAGAGGAATCCGTTCTGCTCCAAACTAAAGGCAGCAAACGAGCGTTCAACCGATCAAGGTGAATCGGAATGTTCGGCATCCATAACTTCGCACTCTTTCTCGCGACGGGTGTGCTTCTCAATCTGACCCCCGGTCCCGACACCGCCTTCATCCTCGGCCGCAGCATCGCCCATGGTCGGCGCTCCGGCATTGCCTCGGCCGTCGGAATTGGAGTCGGCAGTCTTATACATACCGGTGCGGCTGCGCTCGGCTTGTCCGCCTTTCTTGCCACGACGGCTTGGGCGTTTACCTGCCTCAAACTCGCGGGGGGCGTTTACCTGATTTTCCTCGGCCTGCAAATGATCTGGCAACGGCGCCAGAAAGTCGTCTCCGTTGAATCCGCGAGATCGACGCCGCGCGGCGCGTTCCGTCAGGGAATCTTCACGAATGTATTGAACCCAAAGGTCGCGCTATTTTTTCTGGCCTTTCTTCCGCAATTCATTGATCCGGCAGCGCCCGGCAAGATCATAGCTTTCATTGTGCTCGGTCTGACCTTTGTCACGACAGGCACACTCTGGTGCATCACGCTTGCGCTTTTCGCCGCCACAATCGCTACCCGCATGCGTCGCAACGAAGCGATTGCTGATTGGTTGAATCGGGCGATCGGCTCGCTTTTCGTGTTCCTGGGAACACGGTTGGCGCTCCGCCGATGATTCAGGTGGTGCCTCGGCATCCTCGCGCTACCCCCCGGCCGCAACGTGGACGAATTCAACGCGGTCGCCATCATGGAGAGTGCAGAACTCCCATTCGCGCCGAAACAAAGCCGTGCCGTTGTGTTCGATCAAAATGGAATCTGGAGTGAATTGGAATTTATCCGTTAACTCACTCACGTTCGCCGCGCCGCGAGCATCGATCCTCTCGCCATTGAGCAAAATTGTCATATGGCGGCAAGTGCTTGATCGAAGTCTTTCCAAACTGCTTCGAATCCAAATCGATCCAAGGCCGCTGCGACCTCCGCTGGCGATCGATCATCGCTGATCTCAAACTGCCCGGTCGCGATTCGATCGTCTGCGGGAGAAAATTCCGGCGCGACGATGCGACCACGCACGGTTTGATGAACGGTGGCGGAGCCTTGGTGAGTATATCCGCCTGGTTCGGTATGACTGCCCGCGCTCATGGTGGTGACGCCCAACGGCGCGAGCGCATCCCGCAGCTGCGCGGATTCCCGTGTGCTGAGCACGATCCCGATTTGCGGAAAAGTAACGCGGAAAGCGCAGATGAGCTGAGCCAGTTCTCGATCCGTCATTCCAAACTGCGCTTGAAATCCACCAGCCGCAGGTCGCAGGCGCGGGAAACTGACGGAGATTTGCGCCATCCAGCAGTGTTTGAGCAAGTATTCAACGTGAGCGGCGAGAAGCGATGCTTCTTTCCACCACGGCGCCAGGCCGATGAGAGCCCCGATCCCAATCTTTCGGAACCCTGCCGCGTAACCCCGCTCAGGACAATCCAGACGCCAGTCGAAATCACGCTTCGGTCCGGCGGTGTGCATCGCGCCGTAAATCTCGCGATCGTACGTCTCTTGATAAACGACTAAACCGTCCGCCCCTGCGGAAACAAGCGGCCGATACTCTTGAGTTTCCATCGGTCCGACCTCAATCGAGACGGACGCGAACTGCTTCGCCAGCATGCGAACGCAGTCGGCCAAATAGGAGCTACTCACAAATTTTGGATGTTCGCCGGCGACCAGCAGAATCTGCCGGAATCCCTGCGCGGCGAGATGCGCCGCTTCCGCCTTCACTTCGTCAAGATCGAGCGTCACGCGCAAGATCGGATTGTCGCGCGAAAAGCCACAGTAGCGGCAATTGTTGATACACTCATTCGAGAGATAGAGCGGCGCGAATAACCGCATCGTGCGGCCGAAGTTCTGGACCGTGAGCGCGCGCGCGATCCGAGCGATCGACTCAAACTCGGACTCGGAAGCCGGAGCGAGCAACTCCTCGAACCGCTGCAATCGCGGCGATTTCAAATCGCTAATTCCGTTGCCGATGGAAACAAAAGACATCGCCAGCAAACTCGTGCGCTGCCTCCTTCTGTGCAACCGGAGCGCTAAAAGCTCGCGCTCTGCCCGAGCGAATAAATCTCGCGCTTCGCAAGAGGCAATCCCCGGATGATCCGCGGCGCGAGAGCGCTTCAGACCTCCTTGTTAGGATCGGAGCGCTGCAGCCCGGGCTGCTCTGCAGAGGCAAGCTGGATCGTTCGAGGTTTAGTTTTCGTCTCATTACAGGCACACAAAAGCAAAACGCCGGGCACACGTACAGTGCGCCCGGCGTCGCTAATAGATTTACCGAAGGTCTTAGAAGGCGAAGTTCACGCCTGCCCGTGCCATTCCGAAGTTGTTGTTAGGCCCGTCGACAACATTCCAGCTAAAATCCTGGATGATGCCAATGTGTGGCGTGACGCGCACTTCCAAGCCGCCGCCAAACTGGCCGACCAGTTTCGAATTACTCGCCCGGATGTCCTGCCGGAAAGCGTCACCTGTCGTTGGATCGATCACAGTTTCGCTCGACACACCACCCCCGAAAATGCCGCCGCCGCCCGTATAAACATACGGGGCAAAGCGCGTGCACGGTATCGGATAGCGCAAAGTGAATGTACCGAGAACGGATCCGATGGCGCGACGTGAGCTGCCGTCATTCCGGAAGGTATTGAAGCGATCCCCACCGTTGTTGTTCGCGTCGAGCACATATCCTTCCACGCCCAAGCCAAAATAGCGGGCAAAGAAGTATTTAGCGTCCACGCCACCACCCCATGCGTGATCGACATCGAGGTAGCGATCCTCGCGGTAATTGTTCCCCGTGAAAGCGTAGGTGCCCCACAGGCTCACATTCCATTCGTTATCCGCATACCACTGCGGGCAACTTGGGGCCGCGGCGGTCTGCTTCATCTCTTTGCCGGAATAATGCTCCGGGCCTGCAACAGCGGTGCCGGTTAAGGCAATTGCTGCGCATAAGCAGCTCATCAGTTTTCTCATATTATTTCTCCGTTGGGTGTCGTTTTGTCTGGTTAAGATGGCGCGGGCGCTCACTCGCACCTACTCCGAAAACGTCTTTACAAGCGATTCGGATGCCAAGCAAGCTGCAAAATGAGAGGGTGCGAAAGAAGAGCCTCATATACAGGGGGGGTGAACTCGGCCCTGAAACCTGCGGTGCTGCTGGTTTAGAACGCAAGTTAACTCCCGTGCGCGCCATGCCTGCGGAAGCTGTTCCTGGTGCCATCGACGAAGGGCTGAATGGCCGACTGTTTCGTCTCTTTGCTCGAAGGGCTTCCAGCTCCGCCTCCAAAAAAAACCATCGCCGCGAGATTGCAAACATCTCTTAAGCTTTCAGCTCGGCTCCATTGTTAGCGTCTGTCACCGTGAACTTTTCGTGGTGATAGGAGGCATCGCCGCGGAACATCAGGCGGCCAGCGTAACGTCGCTCGAGTTCGACAAGCAGTTCCTCGTCCTCTTCTTTCAAGCGCTTCAGGACGTCGGGATTCAGGATGACGCGAAAGTCATGCACCGTGTCCTGATATTTCCGCATCACGGTATTGAGCGCGCGATGCAGCTCGACGCTTGTTGTCATGCTGGTTTTCACAACACCGCGACCCTGGCAGTAGGGACAGTTCTCGTAGATCGAGTCGCTCAGACTTTCCTGCGCGCGTTGTCGCGTCATTTCCATCAAACCAAGCGCGGAGAGCGGCAGCACGTGCGTCTTCGCTTTGTCGCGCCGGAGCCGTTCTTTCATCAGGTTGTAAACCTGCTGCTGATCCTTCCGGCTCTTCATGTCGATGAAGTCGCCAATGATCAGGCCGCCGACATTCCGGAGCCGTAGCTGGCGCGCGATCTCGTCCGCCGCTTCGAGGTTCGTCTGTAAAATCGTTTTCTCCACGTCCCGGCCGCCTTTGTTCCGGCCGGTGTTCACATCGATCGCGACTAACGCTTCCGTTTCATCGAACACGATGTAGCCGCCGCACTTCAGCCACACTTGGCGATGAAAGGCGTCATCGATCTGCTTTTGAATCCCGAAAGTCTCGAAAATCGGGGTGGCGCCATCGTAAAACTGAATGCGATTGCGGGCCCGGCGCGAAATCTGCCCGACCATTTCATTCATCCGGTCGATGGCGGGGCGGTCGTCGCATATTACTTCATCGATTTCGTCAGTCAGGAAATCTCGCACCGTCCGATCGACCAGATCTGGCTCTTCGAAAACTCGATGCGGCGCCGGGTGGTCTTTGATGGCCTGCTCCACTTTCGACCACTGATCGAGCAAAACCCGCAGGTCGCGCACGAAATAACGAGCGCGCTGGCCTTCGCCGACAGTCCGGATGATCACGCCGATACCTTCCGGAATTTCGAGTTCGCGCAGAATCTTGCGCAGGCGCTCGCGTTCCTTCGGATTCTCGATCTTGCGCGAGATGCCGCTCCGTTCGCTGAACGGCATCAGGACCAGATAGCGGCCGGCGAAGCTCAGATTGGTCGTGACGCGCGGACCTTTCGTGCCGATCGGCCCCTTGGTAACCTGCACGATCACTTCCGAGCCGACCGGGTAGATATTCGGAATATCCTTGGCCGTGATCCGTTTTCTTTGTTTCCGCCCCGGCCGGT
>DASYVG010000324.1:0-1996 GCA_035937255.1 Chthoniobacterales bacterium
AATTTGCTGATGCAACATCATTTCCCCGGAAATGTGCGCGAGCTCGATCACATCGTGGAGCGCGCCGTGCTCATGGCGCAGGGGCCGCAGGTGAAGGGAACCGATCTTGGCCTAACGAGCGCTCGCGAAGATGCGCCGCGCCTGGAAGAAATGAGTCTGGAGGAAGTGGAGGCATTCCTGATCAAGAAGGCTCTCTCGAGATTTGACGGAAACGCGCGCCGTGCCGCGGAAGCGCTCGGGCTCAGTCGTAGTGCATTCTACCGGCGGCTGCAGCATTATGGGCTGTGATTGCTCCGTGCCGCTGTAGTCACGCCTCTTTGAGGCGTGAGGAAGACGTAGCTCGTCGAGCCGCGGCTACAGCATGAGATCATCGCGAAAAACGCGCCATCGATGGACGCACGAAACGCGGTTGACCTGGCTGACCATATCTGCTGCGGGCCCGGCCATCGTCGTCGCCATGCTCCTGCTTTGGCTCGGTGATTACACCGCCAAAGTGCAGTGGACCCTGACGCTCTTTGTCGCCGGCTGTGCGCTCGGGTTCATCCTGAGTGCGCGCGAGAACGTGGTCCGGCCGCTCCAGACGATGTCGAATCTGCTCGCGGCTCTGCGCGAAGGCGATTACTCGATCCGTGCGCGTGGTGCGCGGCGAGATGATGCGCTCGGCGAGGTGCTGCTGGAGATTAATGCCCTCGGCGAAACCTTGCGCACGCAACGACTGGGCGCATTCGAAGCGACGGCGCTCCTGCGCACGATCATGGCGGAGATCGACGTGGCGGTCTTCACGTTTGATCCCGAGCGGCGTCTCCGCCTGGTCAATCGCGCGGGCGAGAATTTGCTGGCACAACCAATCGATAAATTGCTCGGTCGTAAAGCCAGCGAACTTAATCTGGAAGTCTGCTGCGAGGCGGACGAAGACGCGCCTTTGACGCTCAGCTTTCCCGGCGGCTCCGGTCGATGGGGCGTGCGCCGCAGCTCTTTTCGCGAACGCGGCTTGCCGCACGAGTTGATCGTCCTGACCGATCTAAGTCGCACTTTGCGCGAGGAAGAACGAAATGCCTGGCAGCGGCTCGTGCGTGTGCTTGGACACGAAATGAATAATTCGCTGGCGCCGATCAAATCGATCGCCGGAAGCCTCGAAACGTTGATCAAGCGCGACCCGCCGCCGCCTGACTGGCGGGACGATGCGCGCAGCGGGTTGAATGTTATCGCAACTCGTGCGGATTCGCTCAGCCGTTTCATGCAGGCCTACGCGCGGCTCGCCCGCCTGCCTCCGCCGCAGAAGGAACATGTCGATCTGGGCGAGCTCGTCCGTCGTGTGGCCAGCCTCGAGAGGCGACTCGACGTCCGAGTTGTAGCCGGTCCGGAAATCATCGTCTCCGCGGACGCTGCTCAGCTCGAGCAGCTCTTGATCAACATTCTGCTTAATGCCGTTGACGCTTCGCTCGAAACCGGCGGCGGCGTGAAGGCCGGTTGGCGGCAACTCGCGGAATGTATTGAAATTTTTGTGCAAGACGAAGGGCAGGGAATAATGAATCCGACGAATCTGTTCGTCCCGTTTTTCACGACCAAGCCCGGCGGCTCTGGGATCGGGCTGGCGTTGAGCCGCCAAATCGCCGAGGCGCACGGTGGGTCGCTGACTTTGGCGAACCGCATTGGGCGGCCGGGCTGCGAAGCGCTGCTTCGAATCCCGATCTAGAGCGCGACTGCCGTTCATCGCGGTCTCCGTAACGAGCGGAGAACCCGTCCCGCATCTGGGACTGCGTAATCCCACTGCCGGCTGGTTCCGTCGTTAATGCGCGGAGGTAGATTCATCGTAAAAAACTACCCGTCAGGCACTTGTGAATAATCTCGAAGGCGTGGCACGCCGTTTGCAATAGGGAGCGGCGCCACACACAAACTTTTGAATCCAAAACGGGTACGACCTGCATCTCAAAGGAAATACGAATATGAAACCAACCAACGAAAACAAGCTGAGCAGCAAGCGCGTGGATGCTTT
>DASYVG010000325.1:0-3358 GCA_035937255.1 Chthoniobacterales bacterium
GGGATAAAGCTTTCCCGTCAGCGCTGCCGAAATGAACTCTTTTGCTGGTTCCATTTCATTGTCGTCCACCAGCAACACGGCCGTGTAGGCGGCAACGTGCGGTTCGTGCAGTTCTGCGGGCGTAAGGTTGCGCAGCAACGCGATCCCCTCCGCCGTGCGCGCCTGCACATAGAGTGAGAAGGCATAAGTCGCGACGCAATTCACATTTTGCGGAGCGGCGTCGTAGGCTTCTTTCGCGAGACGGTGCCCTTCCGCGGCGTTCTGCTCGAGCAGGAGCGCCAGCCTCGCAAAATCCGCTGTCGTATCGGGCTCGCGCGGCGACGCTTCGTGCAGGCGCTGTTCGATTTTGTAGAGATTCGGCAGGTCATTATTTGCGCGATAAATTCCGGCGAGCGCTCCCAGCGCTTCGCGGCGGGTCACTGCGTTCTTTGCGACCTTTTGCCAGAGCTGCTCCGCTTCTTCGATGAGATTCCATCTCGACGCGAGGCGTGCCAGATTCACGATCGCCTCCGATTCATCAGCCGTGGCACGCTCGGCGGACTGCCAGAGCGATTCGAACTCCGCGTCGCTGGATGACTGGCGTCCCTGTCGCGCCGCATAAGCCTGGTAAGCGAGTCGCAGGTAATCCGAGACACCCCAAGAACCACTGCGCGTCCAGCGCTTCAAGCGCGACCAATTTTTTACTTCCGCGAATGCTTCCGCGATCGGAATGGAAGCGGGCGGGGTCGTCGTCATTGCAGCGGGCAGCTTTTCCATCCAGTGCAAGACTTCTCCGGCGAGGCTGTTTCGATTCATCCAATCGAGCAGAAGAGCGAGATCGGTCGCGTTTCGCGCGGCGACCGGTTTCACTTTCTCGAGCAAAGCGTTCAATTTTTTCTCGTCCAGCTTCCGGTAAAAATCGAGGCAGAGAAGGTAATCCGCGAAAGTCACCTGCTGGCTCATCTGGAGTGTTTGGGCGAGATGATCCGCAGCTGGGAGATCCTCCCGTTCGATCGCGTCGCTCAAGAGCGCGCGGACTGATCCGGTGCGGAAGCTCGACACTTTGCTCAATCGTTTGAGTGTCGCACGCGCACTCTCGCTTTGGGCGTCGTCCGGCGAATGAACTTGCAAGACAGCGAGATTGAACTGGTAAAGGTCGTTCTGCGGTTCCTGCTGCACGGCGGCGCGAAAATGGTTTTCGACCTCGGCGTCGTTTCCTTCGGCGCGCGCCTGCCAGCCAGCCACCACGTGGTAGGCTGCTTTTTCACGGTCACCGGGCGAGACGTCTTCGAGTGCGCGGCGCGCAGTATCGAGCTGCCCGAAGCGAAGCGCCGCGGACGCCAGGTTCAACTGGCTCTCTAAATCATGCGACAGCGACCGGGCGATCTGGGCGCGCCACGCGACCGTCTCAGGGCGATTCTGCTTCTCGGTCGCTTCGGCTAGAATGTAGTAAGCGGCGAGGGAGGCCGGCCGGATCTGGAGCGCATCGCGCGCGGCCTGCGTTGCCTCATCGAAGCGATCTTTTTGCAGCGCTTCGGCAGCGCGTTTCAGAAGTCGTGATTCCTGCCATCCTGCATAAGCGCGCGGCGCGTAAATCAGGCAGAAGAGGCCCAGCAGAAAACCAAGGACGCTTGCGCCAACCAGAAGGGCGAGCTGCCTCCACGAGAGCCCCCATCGAGAACGCAGACGTCGCGCTCTCCGTTTGCGGCGAACGTGTCGGACCTTCTCTGCCATGCCCGCAGGTCATATCCTTGCGCCGTCGCAGAATTGCAACTGAACGGCCCCGCGTCTGGCCGCGCGACTCTATGCTCTCGCTTCCGCCGCGCGCACTACCGGCACGTCTTCGATCGATTCGCCGACGCGTTCGCGGAGCCTTCTGCCCCAGACATAACGCGCCAGTAAGACCTTCACGGTCGCAGTCAGCGGCACCGCGAGAATCGGGCCCAGCAATCCTCCAATCAGCAGTCCCCAGACGAAGATGGAAACAATGACCGTCATCGGATGAAGACCGACGGAGTTACCCACAATCCGCGGCGCATAAAATATGGCTTCGAGATTTTGAACGAGCACGAAGATCCCGGTCACAATGAGCGGGTGCGTCCAATCACCCCATTGGGCAGCGGCAATCAGGACCGCAGGAATCCAGCAGATCACAATTCCGATGTACGGAATCATTGTGAGCAAGACGACCAGCAGGCCAATCAACGGCGCGAAGGGCAGACCGAGAATTGTGAGCGCGCTTCCGATCAAGATACCATCCACCAGGCAGACCAGCAGCTGACCTCGGAAATACGCGATCACGTAATTGTTGATCTGCATCAGGACGGTCGCCACTTCGTCCTTCAACGGCGAGTTGCGGAGCGGCAGGTATTCTTTCCACCGGCGTTCAATCGCCGGACTCTCTTTCAGCAGGAAGAAAAGATAGATCGGCACCATCACAAGGCTGAGCAGAAATCCGGTGACGCCGAGAAAGCCGCCGATGCTTGTTTTCAAAATTTTCCAAAGGCGATCGGTGAAGGTGGGGAGCTGCTTCTCCAGGTTTGGTAGTTGTTTTTCGACCCAATCCTGAATGCGTTGCCGCTCCGCTGAGGTGATTTTCGCGGGTGTGGCCGAAATCATCTCCGCAGGTGAGGCGGTCGGCTGAAGCTCCGGAGCCACTGAGGGAACCGGTGATACGTCAGGGGAGGGCCGGCGAGACGACGCAGGCGATGCCAGGAGCCACTCCACAATGCCGTTTGTTGAAGTTTTATTTTTCGCGGTCCCTGGCATCCCGAACTTGCGGTCATATTTATAGATCCAGTCCACCAGCAGATCGCGGGCTTTTTCCGTATAGACGGGCAACTCTTTGGCCGCGTTTGCGCTTTGCACCGAAATGACCGGGACGACCCACGCGAGCAAGCCGGCGATGGCGACGAATGCGGTGATGAAAAGAAAGACCACCGCCTTCGTGCGCCCGAGTCCGTTCCGGCTCAAACGAGAAACAAGCGGATCGAGCAAGTAGGCGAGGATGGCTGCGATCGCCACCGGGATCAAAATTGGTTGCAGAAACGCGACCACATTCGCGGCGATCCACACGACCGAGAGGACAATCCCAACCAAAAAGACGACGAAAAGCGCGGTCAGCGCCGCCCACATCGTCTTGCGCTGCCAGGGAGTGGGATAGCGGCGGGACTGCGACATGTTAGGAGATCGACGGGGCCGATTTCACTTGTGCGGATTTTCCGCCGGACCGCCTTTGCTGATTCGCGTCTTCGTAGTCTCGATTTTGTCCGCCAGCGCCTTGTTCGAGGGTGCGAGCGCGATCGCCTTTTGCCAATACTCCAGTGCTTCTGGCCTCCGGTTCAGTTTTCCGTATGTATCGCCAATGTGTTCGAAGACG
>DASYVG010000326.1:0-2051 GCA_035937255.1 Chthoniobacterales bacterium
GCTTCATCGCCACAAGTTTGCTGACGCCGCGTTCTTCCATCGTCACGCCGTAAAGGATGTCTGCTTTGGCGATCGTACGCTTGTTGTGCGTGATGATGATGAATTGGCTCTGATCGACGAAGCGGTCGAGCATTTTGATGAAGCGGTTGATATTGCTCTCATCGAGCGGGGCGTCCATTTCATCGAGAATGCAAAACGGGCTTGGCCGCACCATGTAAATGGCGAAGAGCAGCGCGACTGCCGTCATTGTGCGCTCACCGCCGGAGAGGAGCGAAACGCTTTGGAGCTGTTTGCCCGGCGGTTTGGCGATGATATCGATGCCGCAATTAAGCGGGTCGTTTTCGTCCACGAGCGTGAGATCTGCGCGCCCGCCGCCGAATAATTCCGCGAACATCTCTCGAAAATTCACCCGGATCTGGGCAAAAGTTTCCGCGAAAAGCTTCTGCGTCGTGCTGTTGATCCGCGCGATCACGTCGAGAAGTTCTTTGCGCGAGGTCGTCAGATCGTTGTTCTGTGTTTCCAGAAATTGATGGCGCTCTTCCAGCTCATCATATTCCTGCACGGCATCCAGGTTCACGGGACCCATGTTGTCGAGTTGGTGAGAGAGATCTGCGATGATTCGCTCGAGCTGCGCGTCATCAAAGGTGGTGACCTGGGCAGCGGCTGGAGGGGCGAGCTCCTGCGAGTCTGTTGGCTCGGCCGGCGTCGCAGGAGCTCCATCCTCCAAGTTCTCGCGGCGCTTCAATTGGACGCGCAGTGTTTTGTTGAAAGCATAGGGATCGGACTTAAAATCCCGCAGATCGATCTGATAGCGCCGGCTAATGTGCTCGCCAAGATTCTCGACCTGTAGCTGGATTTGAGTTGAGCGCACCTGCTGCTTGCTGCGGAGGTCGTGCCGTTCGTTCAGGGAATGTCGTAATGCGCGGAGCTTGGTCTCCAGTTCTGCGACCGCCGTGAGTCTCTCCGCACGTTGCGCTGAAATTTTCGCGACGCGCTCTTCCGCAAAGGTCGCTTCCGCCGATTGCTTTCCGATCTTCTCTTCGGCGGTGCGGGATTCATCAGCTTGCGCGAGGAGGCGCGCTTCGTAATTGGCGACATCCGCGCGACGAGCGGCGATCAACTCTGCGAGCTCCGCTTCACGCGCCGTCATCGGTTGACGCTGGCTAATTAGATTCTCATGACGCTGGCGTTCGGTGGCGACGGCGAGCCGAACTTCGTCGAGCGCGGCGGCGGCCTGCTCTTCCGCGCTGCGAGATGTCGCGAGCGCTTGCGCGGACTCAGCGTGGCGCGTGTTGTTCCGCAGCAGCGCCATCTTTTGCGAGTCGATTTCTTTTTGCAGCTCACCGATCTGAGCATCTGCGGCCTCGAGCTGCTGCACGAGCGTGGCGCGCTCGATTTCGAGGAGCTCAACTTTCCGTTCGACGTCGTGCGACGCGCGTTGCGCGACCGCGAACTGCGCCAGTGCCGTGGAGTGTTTAAGCTGCGTCGTCTGATGTCCCTCACGAATCCTCTCGAGTGACGCGACCGCGGAATCCATTGCGTTCCGCCCGGAATCGACCTGCCGAATGAGATCGCGGTGCTCCGCGACGACGGCAGCCTGCTCATCGAGCAACAACTCGATCCGCGCTTTTCTCCGCAACAACGAATCGCTCTGCCCGTTGCCCTCGCCCCCGAAGAGAACGCCTTCCGCGGAAACGAACTCTCCCGCGAGCGTCGCAAACTGCAGCGCCGGCGCAGCTTGCTTGAGGCGCAACGCCGTTTCCAGGTCGGCCACGATGGCAACCGCGCGCAGAAGCCGCCGGACCAGCGCGCTCACCGCGTCGGGCATCTCGATCTTATCGATGGCCCAACCAAGTGTCCCTTCGGGAAGCTCGTTCTCCGGAATGGCAAGTCGGTCGACGGTCAGCATGGGCAAGGCAAGCGCCGCCTGGCCGAGTTTACCTTCGCGCAAAACGCGGACGATCTCCGGTGCAAACTCCGCTTCTGTCAACACGACTGCGTGCATGTTCCGTCCGAAAGCCGCTTCCAACGCAGCCACATACTGACGATCA
>DASYVG010000327.1:0-1914 GCA_035937255.1 Chthoniobacterales bacterium
CGATGGATGCCGCCCCTTTCTCTCCCCACACTTTAACTTAACCGTCGAGATTCCGCTTAAGGCTATCGTTCGCGGTTATACCTGGACAGTTATTCCAATTACCTGGCGCAATCGTCGAACCGGATCAACCAAGTTGAAAATCAAGGAAATGGGCAGCCGCTACCTTTTCATCTGTCTCTACGTCTGGCTCGAGAAATATTTTAGCCGCGGTGACTATCGGAAGCAATGAACAAAGCCGCATCCAGGGAAGAGGCGGGAGAGCTCCAGGAAATTTACCGGGCGCGCTTCGAGCAGACGCGGACTTATCGCGCCGAGGTTTGGAAGATCCTGATCTCGGATTACTTCGAGCGTTTTCTCCGCAGCAGCGATCACATTCTCGATCTCGGCTGCGGTTACGGAGAATTCATCAACGCGGCGCCGGGAGCGCGCAAATTTGGAATGGATTTGAACCCGGACACGCGCGCTGCGCTCGATCCAAGCGTGACCTTTTTAGCACAAAATTGTGCAGAACGCTGGGAATTGCCGGATGCATCTCTCGACGTCGTTTTTACGAGCAACTTCTTCGAGCATTTACCCTCGAAAGAAGCTTTGTCGCGCACGCTCGCCGAGGCGTGGCGTTGTCTGAAGAAGGGCGGGCGTTTGATCGCGATGGGGCCAAATATTCGTCGCGTGCCTGCCGCTTACTGGGATTTTTGGGATCACCATATTCCGCTCACGCACCTCGCGCTCGCGGAGGTTCTGCGGCTGCGCGGCTTCTCCATCGAAAGGGCGCGGGAGAGCTTCATGCCCTATACCCTCGTAGACGCGCCGCAGTATCCGTTATTCCTGCTCCGCGTTTATCTCCGGCTCCCGCTGGCATGGCGCTTCTTCGGCCGCCAGTTCCTCGTCGTGGCGCGAAAGGCCGACTCCGCGGCGTTGTCCTCGTGACCTGATGCCCGGCATGGTTGGCGCTTCAGCGGCGGCATCAGCCACGCCTCGTCTGTCGGTCGTAATCCCGACGTTAAACGAGGCGGAGAATGTCGAGCTCTTAGCGGCAGCGCTCGCGCGGACCACGCCGAGCGGTTCTGAAATCATTTTCGTCGACGACGGATCGACGGACGGAACAGTAGAGCGAATCCGTGCCATCGAAAATTCCAACCTGCGCCTACTGGTGCGCGACACGACCGACCTCGGTCTGGCCGGCGCAGTCCTCGCGGGAGCGCAGGTCGCACGCGGCGACATCCTGGTCGTGATGGATGCCGACTTCAGTCATCCGCCCGCGGCGATTTACGAACTCGTTACACCGATAGATCAGGATGTGGCGGATCTGGTTATTGGCAGCCGCTACGTCTCAGGTTCATCCACACCCGGATGGCCGCTGTGGAGACGATTGATGTCACGCGCCGCCGCGGCCCTCTCGTATCCGCTGACGGGTGTGCACGATTCGATGTGCGGATTTTTCGCGATCCGGCGCCATCTGTTTCTCCTGCGCGCGTGTTCCGCGACCGGTTTCAAAATCGCGTTCGAAATCATCGTTGCACCAGGACCCAGGCTTCGAATCTTGGAATTGCCGATCACGTTCCAGGATCGCGCCCGCGGCGTTTCGAAGATGCGTCCCGCAGTGGCCTTCGTATTCGCGTTGCGCTGGCTAGCAGCGGTGGCGAAGCTCGCAAGCCGCGTCAGCCGATCGAAGTAGACAATCCCGTGGGATCGTCTGCCATCCGTTGCAGCCGAATCAGTTCCTCGCTTAGACCGATGAAGAGCAGAATCGTGGCGAAAAAGATGTTCCCGTAGACTTGTGCCTGAACCCGAAATGGGATCGTGAGCGCCAGCAACGCGACGGCGCCGATTGCGGTGAAAAGCAGCAGCGGAGAACGAACCGACGTCAAGCGATGCGTCAGGACCGTGAAAGGGTAAAGCAGCCACGCAAACAAA
>DASYVG010000328.1:0-22590 GCA_035937255.1 Chthoniobacterales bacterium
CTGACATGAATCGGCATGCGGGTGAAACCGCGAAAATCCAGGCCTGGCGCGCGACCAGAAAGCTTCGGGTCCATCTTCAAAATCAGCATCTGCGCCTGGCAATCCAGCACCGCCTCGGTCGGAAACAAAATGTCTGCGCCGAGGATGCCATCGATTTCCTGTTCATTGAGAAGTTTGCGCACCTTGGAGGAGCCGCCGAAATCGATCGCCACCATTGGCTCATCAATGAGGTGTAATCCTCCGAGCTGCAGAGTGTGCGCGATCGCCACGATGTTGAACGCACCATTGATGCGCAACCGCGCCGGAATTTTCGACGTGCCGGTGATTGGCGTCAGCCCAAAATATTCTCGCCGATTGATCGCGATCGCGCTGATCGGGGCTCCGGTATCGACGCCGAGCAGCGCCTCCTTGCCATTAATGTAGGCGCGCACGAGCAGATGGTTTTGCGGAGAACGCCCGAGCGGCAGCGCTTCAAACTGCGGTCGCGCCGAGGACGATTGTTCGAAATCGCGGGGCGTCTGGCTCGGGCGAGCGCGCGATGCCGCGACCGCAGGCGTGGCGATCGCGAGCAACGCAACAAGGGCCAGGCGGCTTTTCGATGGGCGGCCGACAATCGTTACTTGTTTCACGCGCGGGAGGATAGCATGCCTGTTACGGAGGCGAAAACGCTTGCTTGCGCAGCAGGGAGCCGGTATTCGGAGCAAGGCATTTTACCTATGATCAAGAGCAATAACTCAGCGCGGCCCGACCGGTTAATTCTAACGTTCGTAAGCGCGGCGGCATGCGTTGCACTCACGTTGGCTGGTTGCAATAAGACGGAAAGCACCTCCTCAAGCAGCAGCGACACCATCAAGATCGGCGAATACGCCTGTCTCACCGGACAGACGGCAAGCTTCGGAACGGCGTCGCACAATGGCGCCGTTTTGGTCATTGATGATGTGAACGCAAACGGCGGTGTGCTCGGCAAAAAAATCAAGCTGATCACCGAAGATGACCAGTCGAAGCCGGGCGAAGCGGCAACGGCCGTGCGCAAGCTGATCTCGCGCGACAAAGTTTCTGCGTTGATCGGTGAAATTGCTTCCTCCCGCTCGCTCGAGGCGGGACCGATCGCGCAGCAGAATAAGATCCCAATGGTGTCGCCCGGGTCAACGAACCCGAACGTGACGCGCATCGGCGATTACATTTTTCGCGTTTGCTTCATCGACGAATTTCAAGGCGCGGTGATGGCGAAGTTCTGCTTGAACTCGCTCCACAAAACCAGGGTCGCGATCCTGAAAGACGTCCGCCAGGATTACAGCGTCGGTTTCGCTGAATACTTCAAGCTTCCTTTCACCAAGGGGGGCGGCACCATCGTCGTCGAGCAGAGTTACAGTTCGGGAGATCAGGATTTCAAAGCGCAACTGACTTCGATCAGAGCCGCCAATCCGGACGCGATTTTCGTCCCCGGTTATTATAATGAAGTCGGCTTAATCGCGCGGCAGGCGCGCGAGCTGGGCATCAACGTCCCGCTCCTGGGTGGCGACGGTTGGGATTCGCCTACGCTCGCGCAAATCGGCGGAGCCGCGATGAACGGCAACTTCTTCTCCAACCATTTCTCCGTCGACGATCAAACGCCTGTCGTGCAGGATTTCGTGAAGAAATTCCGCGCTCGTTTCAGCAAGGATCCTGACGCCATGGCGGCCTTGGGATTCGATGCCGCGAAGGTGTTGCTGGATGCGATCACCCGTGCTGGCGGGACGGATCCGGCCAAACTGCGCGACGCTCTCGCGTCGACCAAGAACTTCGAAGGCGTGACCGGTGCGATCACGATTAACGAGCAGCGGAACGCGACGAAGGCCGCGAAGGTCCTAACGATCAAGGACGGCCAGTTCCATTTCTTCGAAGCAGTTTCGCCGTAGCCGAGCATCCCATCATTCTTTCCGGCAAGGCGATTCCGTGAACCAGTTCATCCAGCAACTGATCAACGGGCTGTCGCTCGGCTCGATCTACGCCCTGATCGCGCTCGGTTATACGATGGTCTACGGCGTCCTGCGCTTCATTAATTTCGCACACGGCGACGTCTTCATGGTCGGCGCTTACGTCGGCTTCTACGCCGGACGCTGGATGAACGATCGCTTTCATGCCGGCCCATCGATTCCGCTCGCCGTGGCCGTGCTCGCTATCTCCATGATTGTCTGCGCGATCCTTGGAATCGTGATCGAACGTCTCGCCTACGCTCCTCTGCGAAATCAGCCGCGCCTGACGGTACTCATTACCGCGATCGGTGTTTCGCTTTTCCTCGAATATGGCGGTCAGCAATTGTTCGGCGCAGGTCCGGATAATTTCCCGCAGCTTCTGCCGAACTACGCGGTGCTGAACACAGCCGCCTTCACGATCACCACGAATCAGCTCATCGTCCTTTCAGTAACAGTCGCGCTCCTGATCGCGCTCACGTTCGTCGTGTTGAAGACGAAAATCGGCACCGCGATGCGCGCCCTTTCATTTAACCCTACGGCCGCCTCCCTCATGGGCATCAACAACAACGTGGTGATCTCTTTTACGTTCGGTCTCGGCTCAGCGCTCGCAGCGGCCGCCGGCATTCTCTGGGCCGTAAATTATCCTTCCATCAATCCTTTGATGGGGCTTTTGCCTGGGGTGAAAGCATTTGTCGCTGCAGTCCTCGGTGGGATCGGAAATATCCCCGGCGCCGCGCTCGGAGGATTGATCCTCGGCGTCACCGAGACTCTCGTCGTCGGATACAGCGATAAACTCCACATTCCGCCCAGCTATCGCGATGCCGTCGCGTTCGTGGTCCTCATTGTCATTCTGCTTTTCAAACCTTCGGGTCTCCTCGGCAAAAGCGGCTCCGAGAAGGTATGAAGTTCGCTTCCGGAAAATTATATCTCCTGATCGCGGCCGTGATCAGCTTCGCGATTTCGTGCTGGGTCCCAATGGACCAGTACGTCCGCGAAATCATTCTGACGATCGGCATCAACATCATTCTCGCTGTCAGTCTGAATCTCGTGAACGGCTACACCGGCCAGTTCTCTCTCGGCCATGCCGGCTTCATGGCAATCGGCGCCTATTTTTCCGCGGCCATCACAACTTTTTGGGCGCCGCAGTGGCTCGGCGCCTCGGTCGATCTCAGCTCCGGTTTGGCGGCGACCCTGGTTTTTTTTGGCGCCTTACTGGCGGGAGCACTTCTCGCCGCGGTCGCAGGTCTTGTCATCGGCATTCCGTCGCTGCGTTTACGCGGGGATTATCTCGCGATCGCGACGCTCGGTTTCGGTGAAATAATTCGCGTTATTATTCAGAACACCGACGCCATTGGCGGCTCGCGCGGTTTCACCGTCAGCAACGGCTATACGAACTTCTTTTGGACCTATCTCTTTGCGGCCATCACGATTTACGTGGTCGTAAACCTTGTGAACTCTGCTTACGGCCGCGGATTTCTCGCGGTGCGCGATGATGAAGTTGCGGCCGAAGCCATCGGCGTAAATACGACCAAATACAAAGTGATCGCGTTCGTACTCGCGGCGTTCTTTGCCGGAATCGCAGGCGGCCTCTACTCTCACTTCAAACAATATTTGCATCCGGACGGGTTCAGCTTTCTGAAGTCGATCGAGGTAGTCGTGATGGTGATTCTTGGGGGGATGGGCAGTACTGGAGGCGTGATCGCCGCCGCCGTCTTCTTGTCTCTGTTGCCAGAGGCGCTCCGGTTCATACCGCAAAAGTACGAGGAGTGGTTTGGCATACCACTGCCTCATCTAATCGATGAAATCTTAAAAAACCGGATGCTGATCTACTCGCTTCTCCTCATCATCCTCATGCTCACCCGACCGCAGGGAATCTTCGGCGGACTGCGCCGGCCTGCCTTCCTCACGAGCAAGAAAACCAGCGCTCCGAATGCCATCCCTTCTTGATCTGCGGAACTGCACGATGCAGTTCGGCGGACTGACCGCCCTCTCGGATCTTTCGCTCCAGATTGGTCCGAACGATCTCGTCGGATTGATCGGACCGAACGGCGCCGGCAAGACCACGGTCTTCAACATCATCACCGGAATCTATGAGCCCACATCCGGTTCGATTAACCTGGCGGGCGAATCGATTATCGGACGGAAAGCTTCGGGGATCGCCGCCCGTGGCATCGCGCGAACGTTTCAGAACATCCGTCTCTTTAGCTCGCTCACGGTTTACGATAACGTGCGCGCTGCGTTCACCATGCGGCTGAAACACGGCATCGCGCACGCGCTCTGGCGCGGCCGACCGTTCAAAAAAGAAGAAGCGCAGATTAACCAGCAGGTCTTCGACATTCTGCAGATTTTCCACCTTGAGAACCTGCGCAAAACGCCCTGCAAAGGTCTGTCCTACGGCGATCAGCGGCGGCTTGAAATCGTGCGGGCCCTGGCGACCCAGCCCAAGCTCCTCTTGCTGGACGAGCCAGCCGCAGGCATGAACCCTCGCGAGAAGGAACAGCTGATGGAATTGATCCAATTCGTGAAGGAAAAATTTCAAATCGCAGTTCTGCTCGTCGAGCACGACATGAAAGTAGTGATGGGAATCTGCGGGCGTGTCGCAGTCCTGGATTACGGGGTGAAAATCGCGGAAGGCACGCCGGCAGAAGTGCAGAAGAACCCAAAAGTGGTGGAGGCTTACCTCGGTGAGGAGCCGCCGAAGGTTTAGCGATGCTCGAGCTCAAAGATCTGGCGGTTTCCTATGGCTCAATCACGGCGTTGCACGACGTCTCGTTGCGCGTCGCGCAAGGCGACATCGTGACGTTGATTGGCGCCAACGGAGCGGGCAAGTCGACCACCTTGCGGACAATCTCGGGTTTGCTGAAAGCGCAGCGCGGCTCGATCCGTTACGAAGACCAGGACATCACGAACGAAGCGCCGCACAAAATCGTCGCGCGCGGCGTGTCGCACGTCCCGGAAGGGCGCATGGTTTTCGCGAATTTGACCGTGCAGGAAAATCTCATGATGGGGGCTTACCTGCGCAAAGATCGGGCGAAGTTGCGCGCCGATCTCGATTTTATCTTCGAAATGTTTCCGCGCTTGAAGGAACGAATCCGGCAGGTGGCCGGAACACTTTCGGGCGGCGAACAACAGATGCTGGCGATCGGCCGCGCGCTCATGAGCAAGCCGCGCTGCCTGATGCTGGACGAGCCGTCGCTCGGGATCGCGCCCATCCTCGTGAAGACGATCTTTCAAAAAATTGTGGAGATCAATAAGTCGTTAGGCGTGACAATTCTCCTGGTGGAACAGAATGCGAATCTCGCACTGGAGGTATCCAGCTACGGGTATGTTCTCGAGACCGGCCGGATAATTCTACACGATCACTCCGCCGCCTTGCGCGCCAACGAGCGCGTGAAGAACGCTTACCTGGGCGGCGGCCAGCCCGTTGCCTAACGACTGCTTCCGCTGAAGCCTTCGTGTGGACTGCTGCCCGCGCTAAAGCCGAGCAGCTCCTGAAGTTTCTGCTCCCACCAGCTTGCATCCATTTCACGCGGAGGCGTATTCGGCGCGGCCGCGGCGGTGACATACGATTCGATTGCTCGTAGGATTTCAGGTCCTTCCCGGAAGCCCTCGAATGATGGTTTCTCCTCATCAGCGGTCACACTCTTCTTCTGCAAGCGCGCGATCAGAGCCGAGAGCGATACGCTATCCTGTTTGGAAGCACGGAAAAGTTCGATCAGGCGTTGAAATCCAAGATGAAATGGGATGGACGCTAGCTGGAATTCGCCTGCGCCCGCGAGCTGTTCGACCGGGGTCGCAATCGCCTCAGAGCGAGCGACGGCCTTCCACACGCCGGCCGGCTGAAAATAGCCCAGCTCCGCCACGTAGGTTGCTCCGCTTTCCTCCACTTCGATGTAGGCCTGCCCCGCGCATGGCTCAACGGGAACTGTTTTCTCCTCAATATTGTTGCCGTTGAAGAGCCGCAAATGCGCTGTCTTATCCGCCGGTGGCTCGCTTTGGAAAACCGCCTGCCAGTCGATATCCCAATAAGCGAAGAGCGTGCGTGGATCGCGTGCGATCACGAATAAGACGGGTTGGCCGTAGGAGCGCGGAAGCTCACCCGCCGTTTCGCCAGCATTTTCCGCATCACACGACGACGGAGCCACGATCGGTGTTTCGGTGATGGAGAACGCGGAGTCGGGTGCCTTACTCATAATGCGCGGGGCGTATTCCACGCTGCCGGCCGGATTTTACACAAACTTGGCCGAAAGGCGACCAGCAAAGGTGGACGGCTGCGCGGGACTGGATCGAAGATCCTACCCGCCAGTTGATTCCCCATTTCAAGCCCGCTTCGGCCGGTGCGCGTCCGCCGTCTAAGGAAACGAGCGCCGAGGCGATATGTTATTACGCGGTAATCTCGTTGCCTCTGCAGCGGCAACGGCGAAGATCCCACCAGAATTGTCGTAATCGTGAAACGCTGCATCATCGCCAATCCCAGTGCAGGCACGGCCGATCCTCCCGAAGATTTACGCGCAAAATTTCGCGCCGTCGAGCCGATCGAATTTTTTCTCACGGCGGACACGGGCGATGCAAAAAGATTCGCGGAGGAAGCCGTTCGGGAAGGCTACGACATGATCATCATTGCCGGAGGCGACGGGACACTGAACGAAGTAATCAACGGCGTCGCGCCGCACATGGCTGGCGTCGCTCTCGCGCTCGCGCCGAGCGGCACCGGTAACGACTTCGGGCGCGCGCTCGGATTACCTGACACACTTGAAGCATGCCTCGATCTGGTCGTCGCCGGACAGACTCGCCCTATCGATGTGGTGCGCGTTACAAGCGACCAAGTTCGGTATTTTCTCAACGTCTCCGCCGGAGGATTCAGCGGTGTCGTCGACGAGAAGATGACGCCGGAGATGAAGCAGTCCTGGGGTCCTCTGGCTTATCTGCGCGGTGCCGCGGCCGCGTTGCCTGAGCTGCGTGCCTACCGAACGAAGATCACACTCGACGGCGCGGAAATCATCGAGGCAGACCTCTACAATGTTGTGATCGCGAATGGTCGCTTCGTCGCGGGCGGAATTCCGATCACGCCCGCCGCCGAACTCGACGACGGCTTGCTCGATATCGTGCTCATCCCGGATAAGAGCGGGACTGCCGCCTTGACGATTCTGGGCGCGCAAGTTCTTCTCGGCACACATCTCGAGAGCGACGCGATTATTTTTCGTCGCGCCGCCAAAATCGAGGTGCAGTCGCGGCCCGGTATGTGGTTCAATGTGGACGGCGAGCTTGTCGGAAACGAACCCGCCGTTTTTGAAGTGCTTCCCCGCGCGATCAACTTCGTCGCCCCTGAAAAAACTTGAATTCCCGAATCCTAACCGTCGCGGATTTGGAGAGGGAAAGCGCGCGGCTGCGAAGCTCGCAGCAAAAGCTCGTTGTGACGAATGGGTGCTTCGACCTTCTGCATGTCGGCCATATCCGCTATCTGGAAGCGGCGCGAAAGCTCGGAGATGCGCTGGCCGTTGGAATTAACGGAGACGCTTCCGCGCGGCTGTTGAAAGGCGAAGGTCGACCGTTGAACACTGAGCGGGATCGTGCCGAGATTTTAGCGGCACTTCGGTGCGTCGATTTCGTCGCGATCTTTCCCGAGATGCGCGCGACGGGCTTTCTCCTGGCGGCGCGGCCCGCGATCTACGTGAAAGGAGGAGACTACACTCCCGAAACTCTTGACGCGGAAGAGAGCGCGGTTTTGCGAGACATCGGTGCAGAGATTGTGCTCGTGCCGTTTTCGCAGGGGTATTCGACGTCAGCGATGATCGACGCGACACAAAACCGGGCCCGGTGAATCCGCTTCGCCTTGGAATTCTCGGCTCCGGCCAGGGAAGTAATTGCCGCCAGATACTCGAGCGGATCCGCGCTGGCACCTTGGCGGCTGAGGTGCGCCTGATCGTTTCCGATGTATGCGACGCACGAATTCTGGAGGTCGCCCGCGAATTCGCCGTGCCAAACGCTTTCCTGCCGCCGGGAAAATTCCGCACCAAACTTGAGCCAGAGAGCGAAGCGGCACTGGCGCGAATGTTACAGGATGCCGAAGTTGAAATAGTGGCGCTGGCTGGTTTTATGCGCGTGTTGAAGGAGCCGATGTTGAATGCGTTTCCGCGCCGAATCATCAATATTCATCCTTCTCTCCTACCGAAGTTCCCGGGTCGGGAGGCATGGCTCCAGGCGCTCGAGACTGGCGAACGCGTCACCGGATGCACGGTTCACTACGTCGATGCGGGAATCGACAGTGGCGACATTATCGCGCAGCGCACAGTTCCGGTCTTGGCTAACGACACCGCGGAAACTCTGCATGCCCGAATCCAGACCGCGGAACGCGATCTCTACCCTGAGGTTTTGCAGAGCCTAGTGCTCGCGCGCGTCTAGGCCCGCTCGGATTTCGGATCGCGGTCGAGCAGCTCTTGCAGGGCTTGCGCGGGTGGCTTCTGCTCGTAGAGCACCGCGTAAACCTGATCGATGATAGGCGTTTCGATATTCAATTGGCGCGCGCATTCATAAGCGCCGCGAGCGGTCGGAATACCTTCGGCTATCATTTGTGTGCCAGCGACGATATCTGCGAGTGATTCACCGCGCCCGAGCTTTTCGCCGACCCGCCGATTCCGGCTGTGCTGGCTGAAACAAGTCGCGATCAAATCTCCCGCGCCACTCAGGCCATAAAACGTGCGCGGATTGCCTCCCATCGCAGTACCCAGGCGTAACAATTCCGCGAGAGATCGCGTAACGAGCGCCGCCTTCGAATTATCTCCCAGCCCGAAGCCATCGCTGACACCTGCTGGAATCGCGAAAACATTTTTCAGAGCCCCGCCCAGTTCGATGCCGGTAATTTCGTCGCTCGTGTAGATGCGAAAGCGCGCGCTGCCAAGGTGTTGCTGCAAGCTCTCCGCGCATTCTGGTTCGCGGCATCCCAGGACCGTGGCAGTCGGCAGTTCGCGCGAGACCTCAACGGCGAGATTCGGACCGGAAAGTACAGCCACGGTTTGCTCGGGGAATACCTCCTTCAGGATCTCGCTCATGCGTTTGCCGCTCTGATGCTCGATTCCTTTTGTACAACTGAGGAAGATCGCGGATTTATTGGCGCTGATCGCCTTGAGCTGCGCCGCGATCGATCGCAGGACCACCGATGGCGTAACGAAAGCTACGAGATTCGCATCGGCACACGCAGCGAGATCGTGAGTGACCTCAACGCTCTGCGGCAACGTAACGCCAGGTAGATATTCTCGATTCTCCCGCGTGTTCGCCAGCTGCTCTATTCGTTCGGGATTGTGACCCCACAAGGTGACTGGTTTTCCCGTCTTTGCCCAAAGCACAGCCAGTGCGGTGCCCCAACTTCCCGCGCCTAAAATGGCTGTCCTTCCGATCTTCATTTGCGGGTGAAGCGTTGTTCTGTTCCGGCGCGAAGACGAGCAAAATTCGACCGATGACGCCAGACAACGAGCAGCGCGAGCAGCGCGGTGATGTAAACCAGAAACGGGTCATGCATGAGTCCGACTCGGATCAGAATCGCAACGGCAACTGGCAATCCCGCCGCCGCTACCACGGAGGCAACTGAGACATACCGCGTAACCTCGAAGACTAATATCCAGATAACGAGGACAATCGTTGCCGCGACCGGCATCAAACCAAACATCGCGCCCGCCGAGGTCGCCACTCCCTTTCCGCCTTTGAAGCGCAACCAAACGGGAAAGGCATGACCGACGATGCAGCCAACCGCCGCAATGGTCGCAAAGTAGATCGGATGTTGAGCAGAGGCCGCAATCCGTGTGGCAATGAAATGCGCCAGGTTCACCGCCGCGAAGCCTTTGAGCACATCCGCGAGAAACACAGCGTATCCATATTTTTTCCCAACAACGCGCAGGACGTTCGTCGCACCGATATTGCCGCTGCCCTGTTTACGGATATCAACGCCGGCGAGAAGGCCTGCGAGATAGCCGGTCGGAAACGAGCCGAACAGATAGCCGATCAAAAGAGCAGCGAAGCAAGCAAACAGCACAGATTAAACGACGATGTGCTCGGCCGGGCGCGCGTTTTTCTTCTTGAGGTAGATGCTTAACAGAGAGACGTCCGCCGCCGTGACCCCGCTTATTTGCGCAGCCTGACCTATGGATTCAGGCCGAACTGCCGAGAGCTTTTGTTTTGTTTCCTGACTCAGACCACGCACTGATTCAAAACTTAAGTCGCGCGGGATGCGCTGCCCATCGTTACGCGCAAGCCTGCGATTCGCCTCTGTCTGACGTTGAACATAACCCGCATATCTCAGGTCGGTCTGCACCAGCGCCCATATCTCGGCCGACGCCTCAGCTCGAATCTCAGAACCTAAATGCTCCCATGTGAACTCCGGCTTCTTCAGCAGCGCCTCGATCAATTTCCCGTCCCATTGAGTCTGCCCGACAAAGGCTTTTAGCGCTTCCAAATGTGCCATTTTTTGACGGAATACACCCCAGCGCTCGTCTTCCACCAGGCCATATTCACGGCCTAAAGGGCTCAGCCGCTGATCCGCGTTATCCTGGCGAAGTGATAACCGGTTCTCTGCTCGGCTCGTGAACATTCGGTAGGGTTCGTTTGTTCCTTTAGTCGTCAATTCTCGGATCATTACACCAATGTAAGAATCTGAAGCCGATAGATTTATGTTTTCCTTTTGGAGTGCCTGCAGTGCTGCATTTGCGCCAGCTACAAGCCCCTGCGCCGCAGCCTCTTCATAACCGGAAGTACCGTTGATTTGGCCGGCAAAGTACAGGCCGCTTACCAGTTTTGTTTCGAGCGTGGAAGTCAGCTGCGTCGGAGGAAAATAATCGTACTCCACAGCGTAGCCCGGACGCATAATTTCGGCGTCTTCCAAGCCGGGGATGGAGCGCACAAAGTCAACCTGGACTTGATAAGGCAGACTCGTCGAGAGCCCATTAACGTAGAATTCGTTAGTGTGACGCCCTTCTGGCTCAAGGAAGATTTGATGGGAAGTCCGATCTGGGAACTTCACTACTTTGTCTTCGATAGATGGGCAATATCGAGGTCCCGTGCCTTCGATCGCTCCCGAGTAAAGCGCGGAGGAATATAGGTTCTTTCGGATAATCTCGTGCGTCTCGGCTGTTGTGTGCGTAATCCAACATGGCACTTGTTCCACGTGGAACGTCGAATGGTTCAAGGTGAAGACGTCGTCTTTCGAGCCTTCGGGAATATCCACGTAGCTGAACCTAGGAGCTGGTTCATCGCCGGCCTGTTCTTCACACTTGGTGAAATCAACCGATGCCCTATTTACACGACAGGGCGTGCCGGTCTTAAATCGGCCGACAGCAAAGCCCATATCCCGCAGTGAATCGCTGAGTGATGAGGCCGAGTCCGCCATCCGACCTCCGGCCTTTGACTGACCACCAACGTGAAGCAACCCTCGAAGGAAGGTTCCTGAGGTAACTACGAGTGACCGACCCAAAAACTGACCGGCGAAATCCGTTTCGACACCGGCAACTCGACCTCCCGAAAGAAGAATTTGGGATACGGTGGACTGTTTTACGTCTAAACACTTCGTCCGCTCCAAGAGGGCTTTTAGACGAAATTGATAAGCCTTTTTGTCGCACTGCGCTCGGGGGGCCCAAACGCTCGGACCTTTTGATTGATTAAGCATTCGGAACTGAATTCCCGTGGCGTCGGTATTCTGACCCATGACCCCGCCAAGCGCGTCGATCTCCCTCACAATCTGTCCCTTTGCCGAGCCGCCAATCGCTGGGTTGCACGACATCTGCCCGATCGTATCGAGACTCTGTGTGAGTAAAAGAGTTGAAGCGCCGACTCGGACGGCCGCGAGCGCGGCCTCTATTCCGGCGTGGCCGCTTCCAACTATGATGACGTCGTATTCCTGTCGACCGTCACGCATGTTCCACATGGAACTTTTCGAGGATTCCATCCTTGGGATGTGGAAGAAGATCGGAGAGCGATAACTCCGCCTCCAATCCTGCCACAGTTCTGCTGAAGATACGTAGCCCGGGAGCAAATTCCGCCAGGACCTGCCGGCAGGCTCCGCAAGGGACGATCGGCTTCCTCGAATCAGCCGCAATTGCAAGCGCGTCGAAATCGCGATGCCCGGCAGCAAGCGCGGACCCAACGCACACGCGTTCCGCGCACATTGTCAGACCAAGGGAAATATTCTCGATATTGGCACCGGAGAAAACCGCGCCGGAGCGCGTCCGAAGTGCGGCGCCGACGGCGAACCCGGAGTAGGGAGCGTAGGAATGCAGTCGCGCGCCTATCGCCGTAGCTAACAATTCACTACTCATTTTACAATTGCCTTATGAGAAGGTATTTGCAATAGTAATCCCCTCTCGCTCTCAGCCTGAGAACTTTCAAGAAGCCTCGTCGCGACCCGCCCAAGCATGACCAACACTAAGGCGGCTGTAGCGAGACCAGTTATCCATATGACGTATTCTATTAAGACCGGATGCGTCTTGCCGCGAACGAGGTTTAGGCCCAGTTGCCCCAGCGTGCCGATGTAGGCGTAGAGAAATAATCCCGGAGCCTGCCCGATGGCCACCCAAAGGATGCAAGTCCGGAAACGGATCCGCGTCAGGCCGTATAAATAGTTGAGCAAACTTGTTGGGAAAAGCGGGTGCAGCTGGCTGAGGAGAATGATCTTCCAGCCCTCGCGCTCTACCGCCGGCTCGAGCGCGTTTATGGTGCGATTTCGTAGAATACGCCGCAGGAATCCGCGCCGGCCCAGCCATCGACTGATATAAAAAGAAATCGCGGCTCCGATCACATTCCCGAGCAGGACGATGAGAAAACCCCACCAAAGGCCAAAGAAAAATCCGCCTCCAATGCTGAGGACGCCGCCCGGCAAAAGCAGAACGTTACAGCAGGCGTAGAGGAGCGGATAGACGATCGCGCTCCACGCCCCAAGATGCACGACCCGTAACTGAACTTCGGCCAGGAGATCCGCGATCGGGAAGACTCGCGAAAGCAAAACGATTCCGACCGTGACAGCCACCAGTCCAATAATCTGGATCGCTATGGCGCGCCGCACTTCTCTCATGCGCAATAGTCGTCAGTTCAGATGCTCCGCGCAAATCCCGCTAGCTCGACGGTCGTCTGGTATTGCAGAAAAGGCGTGATTAGATAGACGCCTGGAAAGCGCGCAAGCGCTTCGCGTGCAATTTCCTGTGCCAGTTTAACTCCGCGGGCGCGGCCGTCCTCCCCTTCGCGGCCCGCCATATCGGAACGAACCGCATCCGGAACGACAATTCCAGGAACCTCATTGTGCAAAAATTCTGCCTGCCTTCCGCTCAGCAGCGGCCATACACCGGTAAAGATCGCGATGGGCAAATGCGCTGTGCGCTGTTGCATTTTCTCGACCAACCGAATGTCGAAGACGGGCTGCGTCATCGCATATTGTGCGCCGGCCGCGACCTTCCGTTCCAACCGCTGAACCTGCGCGTCCATGTTCTTCGCGTTCGGATTAAATGTGCAGCCGATCACGAAACCGGTCGCCCGGTTGATTGCTTTCCCGGCTTGGCTAAAACCTTCGTTGAGCCGCTTGATGATCGCGATCAATTCGACTGAATTCACGTCGTAAACCGAAGCCGCTCCCGGATGATCGCCCACTCGCGCCGGATCGCCCGTGAGCGGCAGAACATGCCGCATCCCGAGCGCCGCCATGCCGAGAAGTTCGCTTTGCAGACCGAGCACGTTGCGATCACGACAGCTAAGATGCAGCAGCGGCATGATACCAAATCGCTCCTTCAACATCGCGCCGATGGCGAGGTTACTGACGCGCAGGATCGCGAGCGAATTATCTGCCAGGGTGATTGCGTCGCAGCCGGCACGAACAAGGGCCTGCGCACCAGTGAAGAATTTTTCCAGCGCGAGCGTCTTCGGAGGATCAAGCTCGCAGATGATCACGCGTTTCCCGGCCGCGATGCGATCGAGCAAACTCTCTTCGACAACGGCAGAAGGTTTCGTCTGCGCTACCACCGGCGCGCTCTCAATGACACGCACAACTTTATTCCTGACCGGCTCAAGAGCCGCAATCGCAGCCGCAATCGCTCGAATGTGCTTCGGGTTTGTGCCGCAACACCCCCCGATAAGGCGCGCTCCTTGCGCGACCATCTCGCGGGCGGCGCCCGCAAAGTAATCCGGCGCTGTATGATAGATGAAGCGCCCTTCGTGATATTTAGGATACCCTGCGTTGGCATAGGCAGCCGTTAAAAAGCCGGCCGGAACACGTTCCAGAAGTTGAACCAGCGCATGCGGTCCGTTCATGCAGTTCGCTCCCACAATTGCAGCCCCTAACTCTTGCGCGCGGGCAAACGCCTCCCCGATCAGAACGCCTGATGCGAGCCGTCCTTCCGGCGCGCACGCAAACGAGGCGATCGCCGGAATTTCCGTCAGTTCACTTTTGCGACGAAGGGCGATCTCCATCTCGTCGAAATCCATGAACGTTTCAAAGAAGAGCGCATCGACTCCGCCTTCCGCGAGCGCGGCGATTTGCGCGCCGAAACAGGCAGCTCGATCGATGCCGCGGGCCGCAGCTTCATCAGCCGTTATCCCGAGTGGACCGATGCTGCCCGCAACGCAGATGTTTTTGCCGGCCGCGGCGTTCCGCGCTATCCGCGCCGCAGCGCGATTGATCTCTTCGACTCGGGCCTCGAATCCAAAACGCTCCAGACGAACAGCGTTGCCGCCGAAAGTATTTGTTTCGATGACCCGCGCACCTGCTCGGATGTACTCCTCGTGAATCTCCTGTATTCGAGCTGGTTCGGAGACGCATAATTCTTCGAAACACCGCTCCAGCGCTACGCCACGGTCCAGCAGCAACGTGCCCATCGCCCCATCGCCGCAGATCAAGCTGTCCTGTAGCTCGCCGACTAGATCCATCGTTGCGATTACCTTCTTGCAGCGGGTTGGTCAAATTTCACTCTCGGAATCCGGTAGTTGCGGCTCTCGGTCATGCCATAATTACGATGGTGGATCTTAATGAGGTATCGAAGCGCGTTGTGGCCATGTCCGTTCTGCCATTTGCGTGGGCGTGGGTGGCGAGACAGGAGCGGCAAATTCTGGCGCAGGGGATCGCGTTGGACCCGGCTCAATTGACGGACGCACGGGCTCTTGGGATTAAGAACCCGACACGTATTCGTCTCCTGTGCGTGCCTCGAATTCCATTGCCGGCGAGCCTCCAGCTCCGCACTTTCCTGTCTGCATTTGGTGCGATTCCCGGCGAACCCCACGCACTCGCTGCTCGCTACGGTATCTTCGTTCGCCGTGATTGCTGGAGTGACAGGCGGGGGCTTCTCCATGAATTTGTCCACACCATGCAATTCGAACGCCTCGGCGGCTTGCGTCCATTCCTGCAGCAGTACCTGCTCGAGTGCCTAACGAGTGGCTATGCCTTTGCTGCCCTCGAGCGGGAGGCGGTATGCTCTTCGTCTAATCTCCGTGCCTAGCGCGCTATGGCAAAATCGCGAAAACGCGCGCGGGGAACCCAGAGCCTCCCTTCGGTTTCGGAAAACTCGCAACTACAATCGCCCCCGCTTCCGGCACTTGGTCAAGGTTTGTCAGGAGTTCAATTTGGTAATGGTTCGTGCTCAGAATGTATGTCTCGAGCGAATAGTCATCCTTCGTCGTGGCAACCCCGGGGTCTGTGTCCGTCGTCTCGTGACCTGAAGCGGTGATTTTGCGTTCCTCGTAGAGCATTTTTAACGCGGGCATACTCCAACCGGGATAATGAGCTGTGCCCTGCGCATCTTTGTTTTCGAGTTTTGCGGCGTCAGGCCAGCGCTTTGACCAATCGGTTCGCATAGCGACGAATGCTCCGGAAGGAATCGGACCATGGTCCTGCTCCCATTTGCGCAGCCGATCGACCGTGAGCGTGTAGTCGGGATTTTTCGTTACCTCTTCATGAACGTCGATTACCACGAGTGATAGTATCATCTCCTTAGGATCGATCTGATCGACCGTCCGGAGGCCTTTACTGAAATGCGCCGGTGGGTCTACATGAGTGCCCCATTGGCCGACGTGAGTGTAAACTTCCGAGAAAAATCCCGCTCCCATAGTATCGGGGCGTTTGTCGTACCAATAGATCGTCTTACGTGCTTCGTCAGGGAACCCAGGCCAGCGGGGAATACCCGGCGCGAAGTCGTGCGTCAGATCAACGAACTTCTTGCTTTGAATGAGTTGCAGCGCCGTGCCGAGCGAGGTTGTCTCGCCCGCGTTGGCTTTTCCCGGACCGCTCAGGATTATCACCAACAAGACAACGAGTCGAATCGGGTTCATGCTGCCGTTGTTATCGCAACGCGCAACAAGAAGCCAACAAGTTCGAATAAGCGCTCATCACGCTCGTCTGGATTCTTCCAAACCTCTTTGTGCCGTGCATTCCAGAAGTTATTAACACGCTAATATTGTGGCTGCAGCATAGTGCTCCGGCATACGCAAACGCACTTATTGGCGCGCAGAAGATTAAGGATTGTGTTGTCGGTTAGATAAACATTCATAGAAACCTTGTGAACATCTTTTCGATGGAGCCCGGGGCGGAGGGAATTCCGCGATCATGTCTTCGGCAGAATCAATGAGCCAGGTGGTAGAAACACGCGCATCCAGCAGGGGTGCCGCGAGCGAACGTCTCAGAGAGATGGAGGCAGAAACCGTGCTCGCGCCAATTTCGTCGAGCCGCGCTGTTCGAGAGCCTGGCAGCGAAAAGGAACCACACGACAATACTGCCGAGAGTCTCTTCGAGCGCTTTGCCTGGCTCTACGTTTTCTGTCGTGAAAAGCTTTTCCGCGATGATACCGAACGCATGGTTCGCGCTCTGTGGCCAAATGGTTCCCCGCCGGATGGGACGGAGCTAATCGAGTTGGGTTGTGGCCCGGGCTTTTATTCCTGCAACCTCGCACGTCGGTTTCCGAAACTGAGAGTCACCGGCGTGGATCAATCCGACCGGCAACTGTGCTGCGCTCGGGGCAAGGCGGACGAGCTCGGGTTATCAAATTGCTATTTTGCCAAGGTAGATGTGCTTGAGCCATCCCGGCCCGATGAAACGTTCGATGTTCTAATCGCATCCCGCTTGTTCACTGTCCTCTCTGAACGCAGCCGCGCCGTTTCCGAGATGTACCGAGTTCTGCGGCCCGGCGGGCGTTGTTTGATCGCGGAGCCGCGCTATGCCGTTTGGGCGTCGATACCGCTTTACGCGATGTGGATGCTCGCCGGGATGAGCCAGTTGCGCGATCGTTATCGAGAACCGCGCAGCGCCAGCGTTCTAAAACGTGATGAATTCGCGAGATTGTTTCAGACGAATCCATGGCGGAGATGTAGAATCTGGATCGACGGACGTTACCAATACGCACTCTGCGAAAAGGGTTGACGCGCTCCCGGTTCGAACGCAGACAGCACGGCTTGCAATGAAGGCCGTTCATCGCGTTCTCGACATCCATGCTCCGCAAGCACCCATGCCAGACGGGCTTTGTGCGCTTGGCGTGATGACAAAAGCGCCACGTGCCGGAAAAGTTAAAACTCGCCTGAGCCCGCCGCTCACGCCGTTAGAAGCGGCAGCACTAAATGTCTGCTTTCTACGCGATACGGGTGCCGCCATTTCCGCCGCCACGAGAGATAATGCGGCTCGAGGAGTGGGCGTTTACACACCCGTGGGGGAAGAAGCCGCCTGGACCGGGATTTTGCCGGACGATTTCGATCTAATCGCACAGCGTGGACGCGAGTTTGGTGAACGCCTGACGTTCGCTACAGAAGATCTCTTTCGCTGCGGATTCGCTTCTGTTTGCCTGATTGATTCCGACAGTCCGACTGTGCCCCAATCAGCCTACGCGTACGCCGTCACTGCACTGCACGAATCCGGTGATCGGATTGTGTTCGGGCCGTCGGACGACGGGGGATATTATCTGATCGGCATGAAGGAGAGTCACCGCGAGCTTTTTCAAGCAATCGAGTGGAGCACCGACCGTGTGGCCGAACAGACGCTGGCGCGAGCGGCCGAACTGAAACTTAAGGTCAGGATGTTGCCGACATGGTATGACGTGGACGATCGCACGACGTTGCAACGGTTGTGTGACGAGTTGCTGAGCCCGTCCCGCGGCGAGGGGGAAGGATACGCGGCACCCAGAACGCGCGACTATCTTGCCACGATTGTGAAAAACGAAGGCCGCGATCGCATCTGGCCCGCAACGATGTGATGAGTTCCAGCAATAACAGAAAGCGGGCCTTAGTTACAGGGGCGGCGGGACTGATCGGGTCCCATCTCGCTGATCTGCTGGTGCGCGAAGGGTGGACGGTCCGCATTCTCGATAATCTTGAGCCGCAAACGCATCGCCACGGCAAGCCGCCCTGGCTAAACGGGAAGGCGGAATTTGTGCAAGGAGATGTGCGCGATCGCGACGCGATCACAGCGGCGCTCGATGGAATAGAAGTCGTCTTCCATCAGGCAGCCTACGGCGGCTACATGCCGGAGATTGCAAAATATGTGCACGTGAATTCCTTCGGCACGGCGCAGATGCTGGAGGTGATTCGGGAGAATAGTCTCCCGGTGCGGAAAGTGGTCGTTGCTTCTTCACAAGCCGTTTACAGCGAGGGAGCCGGCGAATGCCCCACGCACGGACTTGTGTTTCCCGACGTCCGTCCAGTCGCGCAACTCCGAGAGGGCGACTGGTCAGTGCACTGCCCGGTTTGCGGCGCGGTGACCAGTAGCGTGCCGACCCCGGAGAATGCGCCTGTCGGCGGCGAAACGGTCTACGGTTTGACAAAGGTCGACCAGGAAAAGCTGGTGCTCCTTTGGGGAAAGCAGGTTGGCATTCCCACGGTCGCGCTGCGTTACTCGTGCACCTACGGACCGCGCCAGTCCATCTTCAACCCCTACACCGGCGTCATCGCGATTTTCTGCACGCGTTTGCTGAACGATCTGCCGCCGGTGCTCTATGAGGACGGCGAGCAAACGCGCGACTTCTCGTTCGTGGAAGATATTGCGCGGGCGAATTTACTCGCCGCCGAATCGGACAAACTGGACGGCCTTCCGGTGAACGTCGGAAGCGCGCGCGGAGTCACGATTCGAGAAGTGGCCGAACAGATTTCAGAGGCGCTTGGCATTCGGATTGCGCCCGAAGCAAAAGGCGAATTTCGTCCCGGTGAGATGCGCCATCTGACGAGTGGCACGGAGCGCATTCGCGCCGCCGGATATCGCCCGCAAGTGGACCTCGCCACCGGGATTGGGCGTTATCTCGATTGGATTCGCGGACAAGCGAATGTGCGCGATTACTTTAGCGAAGCAGCAGATATCCTGCGGAGCAAAGGCATCGTGCATCGCGTCGGCCAATCATGACGCCGGCGTCACGGATCTCCGTGATCATCCCGGCGCTAAACGAAGAGGAGCCAATCGCCGATGTTGTGCGCGGCTGTCTCGCAACAGGGCTGCCGAGCGAAGTCATCGTAGTGGATAACGGCAGCTCCGATCGCACCGCGGCACGCGCGCAGGATGCGGGGGCGCGGGTCGTCCCGGCGCACCGCGGCTACGGGCGCGCTTGTGCGGCGGGCGTGGCTGCTCTGGCTACCGGGTGCGAGATTGTGGTTTTTTTGGACGGCGATGGCAGTGATTGCCCGGAGCTGATGGATCGGCTCGTTAGGCCAATTCTTGATGACACGCACGATTTCGTAATCGGGTCCCGGACGCGGGGCGAGCGCGAGCCCGGAAGCATGAATCCGCAGCAGATCTTCGCCGGATATCTCGCCGGATGGGTAATCCGCCCGCTCTACCGTGTGCGCTACACTGACATGTGCCCGTTTCGTGCCATCCGCCGCGATGCACTGGATCGACTCGGCATGAAGGAACAAACCTATGGATGGAATCTGGAGATGCAGATGCGGGCCGCGCGCGGCGGTCTCCGCATCCTTGAAGTGCCCGTGAACCACCGCTGTCGCACCGGCGGCGAGTCGAAAGTGTCGGGCACGCTGCGCGGAACTTTTGTCGCGGGCGCGCGGATTCTCGCCACGCTGGTTCGCGTCGCCACCGAGCCGAACAATTAGCCTCGCTCACGATCGGAGGCCGGCGATAATGGACTCACATCCAGAACCCTAACCTCCACGGAACAATCCATGAGTCGGAGCCGCGCGTTTTTTATCGGAAGCTTGATCGGGCTCGTCGCTGGGTGCGCGATGACAGTTGCGATGCTCCTCCTTGCCTCGTTGTTCGGGGTGGCGACGCCGCTCGCCATTTTCGGAGATCGGCTCTCTGTCTTCATCCCGGCGGACTTGTTTCTATCCCTCATGGGTCGGGTCGGCGGCTACAACCACATGAAGCAACTAGGAGTCGGCTCCGTGATTGCTGGCCAGATTTTAGTCGGCGCGCTGGGCGGCGGTCTGTTTGGAATTTTCCGACGCGAGCGTCGCCTAAGTGGTTCGATCACCGCAGTAGTTTTCATCCTGCTTCCGCTCGTGGTGACGTCGGCGGTACTCTGGCCAGTTCTCGGAACGGGTTATCGCGGGCTGCCGATTGATGCCGCGAAGCTCGTCACGATTGTCGGACTAGCGCTCGCGTTTCTGCTTTTCGAACGAACCATCGTGGGCGGGTTCGACTTCATCATGAGCGAACGCCGGTTGCCTGATGCGCCGTTCACACCGGACATCGGGAGGCGCACTCTTCTTTTCGGCGGCCTCGGAATTTTTCTTAGCGGAGCCGCGGGCGCGGCGCTCCTGCGGAAACTATATACCGTCGCCACCTTCAGCTATGACGGCGTGCAGTACAAGGGGCGGATCGTCCAAGCGATCACACCGAACGATCAGTTCTATTGCGTAACCAAAAACGTCGTCGACCCCAAGGTGGATTCGCTCCTCTGGCGCCTCGAAATTTCCGGGCTGGTGCAAAATCCACGCGCTTACAAGCTCTCCGACCTGAAGGCGCTGACGCCGGTGGACCAGGAAACAACGATCATGTGCATCAGCAATGGGCTGGATGCAGGATTGATGAGCAACGCGCTCTGGCGCGGTATCCCGATGGCGACGCTGCTCGAACCAGCCGGTCCGCTCCCAGGCGCGGCCAAGGTCAAGTTGCACGGAGTGGACAATTACACGGACACGTTCCCATTCGAGAAGGCAATGGACGTCACCACGCTGATCGCCTACGAGATGAACGGAGAGCCAATCCCGGACCGCCATGGCTTTCCGGCCCGCGTTCTCGTCCCGGGTTATTTCGGGGAGAAACACGTGAAGTGGGTGACTCGCATCGAAATTACGGACGCGAACGCCGTCGGCTTCTACGAGAAACAGGGGTGGGGACCTGATTTCACCGTGCCGACACGCTCGCGCTTCGACCAACCGGATCACGAGGCGCGGTTGCCATTCGCGGCCGCGGCTAACGGCATTCCCGTCAAGGGCGTGGCGTTCGGCGGCGATCGAGGAATTTCACGCGTGGAAGTAAGCTTCGACGACGGCGAGAGCTGGGATGAGGCGGCACTCGATTACCCAGGCACAAGGCTGACGTGGTCGCTCTGGAGTTTCGATTGGCGGCCAGACGAGCCCGGCGATTACACGCTCGTCGTGCGCGCTACCGACGGCGACGGCGAGGTCCAGGAATGGGAAGAAGATCGGCCATTCAAGTCTGGCACCACCGGCTTCCATAAGATCGTTGTGCACGTTGCGGCATGACGATCGGTCATCTTCGCTGACAGCGCGGACACCACGCCGTGGTGCGCCCGCCGATCGTTTCGCGCCGGAGCGGCGTTCCGTGGCGCGGACATTTTCCGCCGCGCTTCCAGCGTTGATGGATTAACCAGGAACGCGGCGGATCCCCGAAATCGCGTCCGATAATCGACAACGCCGCTGCCGATACGAATCGCGTGGCGCGACGAAGCGCAGAGCGTTGCGCTGTTGTGAGTTTGCCAGCCAGGATCGACGGCGCAATCTTGGCGCGCCACAGAATCTCGTCGGCCATCCAATTTCCGATTCCTGGAAATCCCCTTTGTAGCAGCAGCACCGCTTTGAGGGGAGCGCGGCGGTGACGTTCGAGGAAGTCGCGCAAAAATTCTCCACTGAAGGCGTCCGAACCAATCTCAGGCGTCGAGGTCGGCCACCACTCCGGCGGCGCGGCCCCGTGATGAAACTTCACGCGACCGAAGAGGCGCGGGTCGCGAAAGACGAGCGACTGTTGGCGTTGTCGCAAGACGAAGTGGTCGTGCTTTTCCGGTTTGAAATTCGGTCCTTCTACGCGCAGCGTTCCGCTCATTCCGAGGTGAAGGCCGACGTAGTTAGTACCTGAAAATTCGAAGAGCATCTGCTTTCCGAGCGCCCGCGAGCGGAGCACCCGTTGACCGCTCAGACGTTGCCTGATTTCGCGCGGGGCACTGCCGCGGAAGATTCGTTTCTCGGCGTGCAATAGCACGGATCGCACCCGTTGACCGAATCCGCGGTCCCATTTGCTTCGGTAATATTCCACTTCCGCCAGCTCCGGCATCGCGCAAAGTAGGCGCGCGCCGCGCGGCGGCAACGGCCGATCCGTTTCATACCGCTGCGCGGCGTGCTAGGTTCTTTTGATGGAAAAAGTGATCATCGTCGGCAGTGGTTGCGCAGGTCTGACGGCCGCAATTTATGCCGCGCGTGCGAACCTTAACCCGCTCGTGCTGGAAGGGCG
>DASYVG010000329.1:0-1883 GCA_035937255.1 Chthoniobacterales bacterium
ACCATGAAGTCGCGACCGGCGGGCAGGCAGAGATTGACATCCGTTACGCGCCCATGAAGCAGATGGGCGACTGGATGCAGTACTACAAATACATCGTGCGCAACGTCGCGAAGAAGCACAATAAAACCGTCACGTTCATGCCGAAACCACTCTTCGGCGACAATGGCTCCGGCATGCATACGCACATGTCGTTGTGGAAAGAAGGAAAGCCGCTCTTCGCCGGCAACGGCTATGCGGGGCTGAGCGAGATGGCGCTCTTCTTCATCGGCGGGATTTTGAAGCACGCGCCAGCGCTCACTTGCATCACGAATCCGACGACCAACAGCTACAAGCGGTTGGTGCCCGGATTTGAGGCGCCCGTGAATCTCGCTTACTCCGCGCGCAATCGTTCCGCCGCGATCCGGATCCCAACTTACTCGGCCAATCCGAAGTCCAAGCGAATCGAATTCCGCACGCCGGATGCATCGGCCAATCCATACATCGCGTTCTCGGCACTGTTGCTCGCCGGGCTGGATGGGATTCAGAACCGAATCGACCCAGGCGACCCGCTCGACAAGAACTTATACGAACTCCCGCCGGAAGAGCTGGCCAATGTCCCGAGCGTGCCCGATTCACTGAGCGGGGCAATCGCCGCACTGAAACGCGACAACGATTTCCTGCTCCGCGGCGATGTTTTCAACGCCAGCTTCATCGAAAATTGGAGCGAGATGAAGCAGAAGGAATACGACGCGCTGCGTTTGCGCCCGCATCCTTACGAGTTCGCGATGTACTTCGACGTCTAAACGAAAGGCGGAAATACCTTGCAAGTTCCACTCTGGGGCGGATGGTGAATTAACCTATGAGCTTCCTCGCCTTGCTCTCTAACTTCGGCGGCCCGGACCTGATTATCATTCTTTTGATCGTCCTGGTGCTCTTCGGGGCGAAGAAGCTGCCCGAACTGGCACGTGGAATGGGCCAGGCTGTGAAGGAGTTCCAGAAAGCAAAGGACGAGTTTGGCAATGAAATTCACAACGCTGGCAAATCCGAAACTGCCTCGGCGCAACCGGTCGTCCAGCCGGCGCCGGCTGCTGTGCCCCGGATCGAAAACCCGCCGCTCGCGGGCGACACTCGCAGCGATTCAGATTCGGTCCGACCAACTACCAGAACAACCGATCAGGTGTAGTTGCGGCTCGACAGCCGAGACCGGGGCGTGACGGAGTCCGACGTCAGTTGACTTCTTAGGGCGATGCGACAACTTCGCGGCTCTCTTTATGTCCGAGCCTGATCTTCGCCAGCAAATCAAGGAAATGCTGGTGAAGAATTTGATGCTGCAGACGACTGCAGATCAAATCACCGATGACCTGCCTTTATTCGGCCCGGATGGATTGGGTCTGGACTCGATCGACGCTCTCGAGCTGGTCGTGAGTATGGAAAAAACCTTCGGTGTTGGTGTCCCCAACTCCGAGGTCGCCGGCGTTGCGCTCCGCAGCGTGAACACGATGCACGACTACATCCTGGAAAAGAAAGGGCAGGCCAGCCCGCAAAGCTAGGCGCCGAGCTCCCTTGTCTCGATTGCCGTCACCAGCGATAGCGATCGCTCGCGCGCACCCGCAACCGCGTCTCAAGATCGTGCAATCGAGCGTGCAGGCGCTCGATCTCGCCATGAATGTGGCGCCAGCTACCGGTTCCTCTTCGGAACTCCGAGTTTAAGTGCGCAAATTCCGCCCGCGCCTGGCCGTATTGGCTCCAAAGCTGGCGGCCCGCACGATAAGCACGCAGCTCTCCGCGGACATGACCAAGCATGCGGTCGAGATGATCCATCTCGTAACGCAACCGCGTGTAGCGTTCCCTGTAGAAATGGCGGGCGCCTCCGTAATCAGCGGCGCGCGTGTACGGCGCAGCAT
>DASYVG010000330.1:0-1828 GCA_035937255.1 Chthoniobacterales bacterium
GGCGGACACGCAGCCGGGCCATCACAATAAACATTTGCGGAGCAGCAAGACCGACGATACACACTTCGGTCAGGACGTCAAGCCCACTCTTGTCTGGACTCGGTGAGCCCTACGATCTCACTCGCCCGCTCAAATCACCCGCACATCGTCACTTTTTCGCTTTCTCATAAGTGCCGATCAACTGGGTGTTGTCGAGTGTATGCGCCTGCATTGCCTTCTCGAGCTTTGCCTTGGTCGGGTTGCGCAATCCTTTGAGCTGGGTGTCAAGTGCGTAGAGCTTGAAGAAATAGCGATGCCGGCCGATCGGCGGGCATGGGCCACCGAATGTCTGCTTTCCGAAATCATTGGTGCCCTGGATCGCGCCATGCGGCAGTCCACTCTTCGCCGCGTTCTCCGGAAGCTTCGTCGTGCTTGCGGAAATGTTGTAAACGACCCAATGCACATACACGCGCTGCGGCTTGGCGGGATCTGGCGCATCGGGATCGTCGACGATGAGAGCGAAGCTCCGGGTTCCATCGGGCGCGTCGGACCACTCGAGCGGGGGAGAGATGTCGGCGCCCTCGCAGGTGTACTTGGATGGAATAGGGCCGTTGGGAGCGAATGCGGGTGACGAAAGTTTGAATGGCATCGAGCGTAGACCTGAGTTGGTTTGGTGAAGTTGCTGCACACTGTCTTTCACGACCGCGAGCGTGTCGGCTGCCACCGAGCGACTGGATTTATCGCAGGCAGCTATCGAGTGGTAGAGCTCCGATTCTGAGAAGCCGTCCGAATGTCATCAGATCCTTGTAGATAGGCGGATTTTGCTGCACCATCCGCGCCCTCGGCCGCGCAAACGTCCGTCCGCAACTGGCGGAATCGCGCTGTTCATAGCTGTCGCGAAGCTGTCTTCCGACAAATCGGGTGACGTAACGGGCACTTAACCTCCCCTCGTCATGCCGGGGAATCCCCTCACCGCTTAGAAAGCAACATTCCCGCCTTTCCGCGTTCCTCCCATTTACCGCAAATCGTCTTATAGGCGTGAATGACGTGTTTGTCACCGCTCCGATTGGCCCCCCTTTGGGCCAACGGTTCCACGATAACGGAGGAAAAATGACTGCCCGTTTCCTGCAAAATATGAAGCCGCTTGCCGGCGTTGTTTTAGTCAGTGCCATTGCAGCATGCTCGGGTGACCTTACCGGGTCGAACCTGCATCCGGTGAAGCTGTCCGTCACCAGCAGCGTATTGTCGGCACCACTGTCGTCGTCCGCGATGCGATCGAATCTCGCGGTTGGCACAGCGGGCAATTTCACGATCACGAAGGTTCAGCTGGTGATGGACAAGATCGAGCTCAATGACGGCGAAACCACCAACTGCGTCGACGAGATCGAAGCCGCCGGCGACGATCACGCCGCAGTGGGCGCCGAGTGCGAAGATGTTTCGCGCGATCCGGTGCTGGTAAACATTCCGGTTGACGGGACGCTCGCGTCTGCGCTCAACGTTCCGCTTGCTGCCGGGACTTATAGCAAGCTCGAAGCAAAGCTAGAGCCGGCCGGTGTCGGCGCAACCGCTTTCAACGCCGCCAACACGAGTCTGGTTGGAAAGAGCGTTCGCGTCGAAGGCACCTACGGAAGCGCGGCTACGCCTTTCGTCTTTACTTCATCGGTAAGAGCAGGGCTTGAGATGTCGTTCAATCCGCCGCTCGTGATCGATGCGACGACCACCAATGCGACGGTCAGCATCGACGTTGCGAAGTGGTTCCTGGACAGCTCGAATAACGTGATAGACCCGACCACCGCGACGCCGGGAAGTGCCGCTCTTCAGCAGATCGAAGACAACATCCGTCGGTCAT
>DASYVG010000331.1:0-8527 GCA_035937255.1 Chthoniobacterales bacterium
AGTTGTTTCGCTAAATCCTCCGCTCCTTCGCCTGTCAGCAAGACGTGCGCCGACTTTTCCATCACCATGCGCGCGACGGTGATCGGATTACGAATGTGCCTTACACCGGCGATCGCCCCCACCTTCCGCGTCCTTCCTTCCATGATGGCCGCATCAAGCTCATGCGTTCCGGCAGCGGTGAAGACGGCGCCGCGTCCCGCATTAAAATGCGGATCATCTTCCAGCACGCGTACCGCCGCTTCCACCGCATCGAGGCCGGCGCCGCCCCTCTTGAGAATATCGTAGCCGGCGCGGAGCGCCTGCTCCAAAGCCGCGCGATATTCTTTCTCGCGCTCGGGTGTCATTGTAGTGCGGTCGATGGTGCCCGCCCCGCCGTGCAGGACGAGCCGGAAAGGTTTTGATGATTTGGGCATATCTGCGTTCTGCTCGGTGGGAGTGGGACTTTGGGCGGCGGCCGTAGGGTCAAGCGCGCACGTCAGGAACGTGGCAGTCAAAATTCCCGCGGACAAAAGAGTTTTCATAAACGACCACCGGCGCTGTGTTTGTTTACGCCTTTTGGAACAATCGCGCACCTGCGAAATGCGATTTCCGCCGCCATGCGGATCGTTCGCACTCGACGGCCGGCGGCGGGGCCTTCTCTAGAGTTGGTCCGAGGTATTGCCACGGAGTATCAGGGCAACCCTTCCTTGCCCGCGCCTATCATGACGATTTTGGAATTGCCACGCAGCGCCAGATCCTTGGTCGCTTCGATTTCATTGCGCTCAGCCTCCTGTTTCTCCTTGAGTAGAACGAGATTTCGCGTGGCAAGGTAGCGTCGTTAACTTGCGTGTCTCGAACGGTTTCGGAGCACCTCGCGTCCGGGCACTTTCCGCTTTCCCCGTGTCAGTACTAGGGCAACTTGCCCGTGGCATGGCCCAGACGACGGATAACTCAGAGGGCGGCGGTACGATCGAGACGAATCCCATCCTCGTCCTGCAAGGCATCGGCGCGATGGGCCGGCGGTTCCTGAACGAAGTCGGCAGCTTGTTCTGGTTCATCGTGTACACCTTTGGCGAAACGTTGGACAACGTCAGGCGCGGACGTGTCCCGTTTCGCGCTTCTAGTTTTTTCCGGCAGAGCGATCGCGCCGGCGTCGGCTCGATTCCGCTCGTCGCGATGGTCTCCTTCTTTCTGGGACTGACGATGGCGCTCCTGACTGGCTACCAGCTCCAGCGCTTCGGGACGGAACGACTGGTGCCTGGTCTGGTGGCAATTGCGTTTACGCGCGAGCTGGGGCCGTTGCTTACTGGGATCATGCTGGCCGCACGCATCGGCGCCGCCTTCACCGCGGAACTGGGTACGATGCAGGTCTCCGAAGAGGTGGAAGCAATCGAAGCAATGGGGATCAGTCCACTCCGCTTTCTGGTCGCGCCGCGGATGCTCGCGCTCTTTTTGCTGATGCCGTGCCTCTCCACCATTTCGAGTATCGCCGCGATTTTCGCCACCAGCCTGATTTCCAGCGCGTATTTCAATATCGCCTTTGTCTACTTCAACGATCTCGTCATCCACAGCCTTCTTATTCGCGACATCGTCACCGGAGTTTTAAAGAGTTTCCTCTTCGGTTTACTGATCGCGGCGATCGCCTGCTACCGCGGCTTGAACGTGAAAGGCGGCGCAGCGGGCGTCGGCTCGTCGACTACGTCCAGCGTCGTGACCGCAATCACGACGGTCATTGGTTTTGATACGTTGTTCAACGTCGTTTACGTGGTGTTTTTCCCGTGAACCAAGCGCGCGATCCGGCAGTGGTTGAGCTGCGCGATGTGCGACTCAATTTCGAGGAGAAAGAAGTGCTCGAGGGCGTATCGCTGCGCGTCGAAACGCTTGATCGGTTAGTCATCATGGGCCAGAGCGGGAGCGGTAAGAGCACCATCTTGCGCCTGATTCTCGGAATCCTGCCGCCGACGAGTGGAGGAGTGTTCTTCAAGCAATTCGAGATCTCGCGACTGCGCCGTCGGAAGTTGCAACACATCCGCACGCAGATGGGAATGGTATATCAGTACTCCGCGCTGCTGAGCTCCCGCACGGTGCGCGATAACGTGGCCCTGCCGCTGGAAGAGCTGACCGACAAAACGCGCGCCGAGATCGACCAGGCCGTGGATCAAAAACTCGAAATGGTCGGAATGCTGGACGTGAAGGAGCAGATGCCCTCGGAACTTAGCGGCGGTATGCGCAAGCGCATCAGCCTGGCTCGCGCCCTCGTCATGGAACCCGAGCTCATCCTTTTCGATGAACCTTCCGCCGGTCTCGACCCGGTTATCAGCTCCGTGATTGATGAATTAATCATCAGCTTGACCGAGCAATCGAAAGTTACTTCGGTGATTGTGACGCACGAAATGGACAGCGCTTTTCGCATCGGCACGCGGATGGCTATGCTCTATCAGGGAAAGATCATCGAGCAGGGAACGCCGGAGGAAATGAAACGATCGGAAAATCCGGTGGTGGCTCAGTTTCTGAGCGGCAGTACCGAAGGCCCGATCCTGGAAGGAAGCCAAGATGCAATTGCGACGAAATGAACTTTTTACCGGCGTGCTCGTGCTCGCCACGGTCGCCGCCCTCACGGCTGTTCTAATTCTGCTCGGCGCACCCGGTTTGTTTAAACCGCTCGTGACCTACAAGATTTATATGGACAACGCGGCCGGCATAAAACTCGGTGCGCCTGTGCTGCTCGCCGGACGCAAGATTGGCCAGGTTGACAAACTTTTCTCCCCAGTTTCGCGCGAGGATGCGCAGCGCGCGCAGGAAGCGACGGACGCCGTGCACCCGCCGCAGCCGGGCGCGAGCGCCCCGCCCGCCCCGCAAAGACCCAAGTATGAAGCGCGCATCGACGTTCGGGTCGACAAAGATGCGCTCGTCTATCGCGACGCCCGTGCGCGCCTGATCACGCTCGGGTTGCTCGGTGAAACTGCGATCGATATCACGCAGGGGAACGATGCTTCGGGCCGCGCGAAAGATGGCGAGCTCTTCGCCGGGGAACGCGTGCCGGATTTTGGCGAGTCGATTGCCACGATGCTCGATGTGGTAAAACCTGTCGCCACCGAGGCGACCAGTACCTTGAAAGAGCTCCAAGTCACCTCCCAGAATCTCAGCCGGATCACAGACGAAAACTCACAATTGAATATGTCGTTGGCGCAGTTCCGCACCTTTGCCGAAAACCTCACCAATCTAACCGCCCGCGACAGCTCGTTATCGCTCGCGCTTGGTCACGTCGAGGAACTCAGCCGAGAGCTGACAAATAACGATAACATCAAGGTTACACTGCAAAATTTCCGCGATGCGTCGACGAAGTTAGATCGCGCCATCAGCGATCTGAGCCCGGCTTTGAAAGACGCGGGCGCGAACGTGAAAGACTTCACGGAGACGGTCAAAACGCAGCCGTGGAGATTGATCTGGCCGAGCACGAAAAAGTATCCGAACCAAGAGCAGCCCGCGGCCGAAACGATCACCGTGCGCAAAAGCGCGCGGGGACAGCGGGCGGCCGCCGCGGCAAGTCCGTCCCCTGCGCGACGGCGCAATCCGGTCGTTCCGTAGAAACTCGGACCGGGCTACTTCTCCGCGAAACGATCGCGCAGGAAAGAGATCACGGCCGCTTCTTCGCCGCGCAGATCATCCAGATTTTCGGCGAGGGTTTCCTCGGTTTTTTGCTTTAGCCCTTCGATTGAAGCGCCGCTCAGGTAGCTCTCGAGGATGGCCGGATGGACATAGCATTTTCGACAAACGGCAGGCGTGTTCCCGAGCATTTTCGCGACTGCGGTGATGGCGTTCCTCACGTTCGTCTTCGCCTGCGTTTTGTTCTCAAATGCGCCGACCGCATTCAGCGCGATCGCCGCCATGACGGTGCCAGCCCAGGTGCGAAAATCTTTGGCCGTGAACTCCTCGCCCGTGACTTCCTGCAGGTAATCGTTCACGTCCTGCGAGGTGACATTCCGGATCTCCCCTTCGCCGTCCACATACTGGAACAGCTCCTGGCCCGGCAAATCCTGGAGTTTGCTGACGATCTTCGCGATGCGACGATCCGTGACCGGCACCTCGTGCTTTACGCCGCTCTTGCCACGAAAATTGAACTGGAGGGTGGAGCCTTCTACTTCGACGTGCCGGTTACGCATGGTCGTGAGCCCAAACGACTTGTTCTCTTTCGCGTACTCCTCGTTGCCGACTCGAATAAAAGTGCGCTCGAGCAGCGCGACGACGGTGCCCAGAATCTTGTTCCTCTGCAGGCCCGTCAGTCCCATGTCGGCTTTAATGCGCCTCCGAATTTTCGGCAGCGCCGCTCCAAATACGACCATGCGCTCGTATTTGCTTTCATCGCGCGCTTCGCGCCAGCGCTCGTGGTAGCGGTATTGTTTGCGGCCGCGATCGTCCCGGCCCGTGGCTTGGATGTGTCCGTTCGCAGTTGGGCAGATCCAGACATCCCGATAGGCCGGCGGAATGGCCAGGCGCCGAATGCGCAGCAAACGCTGCTCGTCCTTGATCTCCTTCCCCTCTGTATCCAGATAGGCAAAATCCTTTCCCCGCGCTTTCCGCGTGTAGCTGGGCTGATCATCGCTGACGTAGCGCAGGCCGGCTTCCGCAGCGGCTTCCTTGGGATCGGTGACAATCTCGAGATCGGCGAGTTTCTTCGGAATTTTCACCCCGTTTTTGGCTGTGACAGGCACGCTATCAATTACGCATGCCGCGGCCGAAAACGCGCAAGAATTACACGCGACCGAAGAGTTTCGGCAGAAGAGGAGCCGCTATGCTCCGTAGCTTTTCGTGAATTTCTTTTTCCCTTCGGTCTCAGACTGCACCGACGACGTCACACTCGTTTCAATCTTTCCGCTCTCGGGCGCGACGGACGGCGCATCACTTTGGACCGGAGCCGCAGCGGCTGGAGCTCGCGCGCCGCGCTCGCTCTGTGAAACTTCGACGAACGCCATCTGCAAATTGGAAATGGCGTTGCGCAAGACAGTGCTCTCTTCGTTCGAAAGATTCCCGCGCGTTTTTTCCTGAATCATCGCGAGCTGATCGATGAACATCTTCGCCAGCTCGAGGTTCACCTCACCCTCGCCAGTCTGCGGGTTCGGGATCTGACCGAGAAAAAGCGCGGCGTTTTGCGCCTGCATCATGACGAATTCGATGAAACGTTGCGCCATCGCGCCCGACTGAGTGCTCGTTTGAACTTCGGCCATATTATTTCTGTTTCGTTTCTGGGGCCGCGGACGGGGGTCGCACGGTCGCCAGGACGTAGGGTTGATTCTGGAAATATTTCGCCGCCACGCCCTTCACGTCTGGCAGTGTAATCCCATTCACATCGTGCTCGAGTTTCTTATAATGGTCGAAGCCGAGGCCGTAGAGTTCATCGAGCGCCGTCATGTATCCAAACGCGTCGTTGCTTTGATTCGAGATCTGCTGCTGCCCGATTAACTTCTTTTTGGCGCGCATCAGCTCCTCGGCCGTCAGACCATCGGCAGCGAGTTTCCGAATTTCATCCAGCAGTTCAGCCTTCACGCGATCAATCTTCTGCGGGTCCGTCCCGAGATAGAAGGCGAAGAATCCGGGCACCAGACCCTGCATTTGCGCGGCGCCGACGTAGTAAGCCAGGCCCATCTGCTCACGAATGCGGATGAAAAATCGTGAGCCGAGATCGCTGCTCGCTTCATCGATCAGCTCCAGCGCATAGCGATCCGGACTAAACATGTCGGCTCCGCGATAACCGATCATGAGGACGCCCTGTGCTTTCTCCTTTAGACTTTCAACCTCGACCGTCTTGGCGAGTGGCTCGCCTTTTGGGACGTTGCCAAGCTCAAGTTCGCCTGGCTTCATGGAGGCGAGCAGTTGCTCAAAAAGTTGCTTCACCTCCGCCGCTTTCACATTGCCAAAAATCGAGATCACTCCATTCTTGGCGACGAGGTAGCGATCGCGGAACTCGATCAGATCCTCCTGCGTGAGCTTCGTCACCGAAGCGGCCGAACCTTTGCCACGCAGCGCGTAGGGGTGCTGCGCAAAGAGAGCTTCGCGCAGGATATTTCGCGCGACCGTTGTCAGCTGCTCCTCTTCTTCCTTGATCTCAGCGAGCTGCACCTCCTTTTCCCGGGCCACTGCCTTCTCCGGCAGAGTCGCGTTCAGCAGCACGTCCGCCAAAATCTCAGCGCCTAATTTCAAGTCCGGCTGCGTGACGTCGACCGAGACGTTGAAGCTGTTGTTTCCAGAGTCGCTCCCGATCGTTCCGCCGACTGCCTCCAGCGCGCCGGAAATCTGGTCAGCGGTGCGCGTTTTTGTGCCCTTCAGAAGCGTCTTCGAGAGCAAGTGCGTAACGCCATTGGTTTGCCGCGTTTCGGCCAGAAGTCCGCCGCGAAACACCGCCGTCATGCCGACCAGCGGAAGCCTCGGATCTTCGCGCACCAGGAGACGCAAGCCATTTGAAAGCTCGATTTTCTGGATCTCTCCAGCCGCGACGGGTGGCTTCGCATCGTTGCGCGCGGCGAGCGATCCTTTCGGGTCGAGCGAAACGATCGTTAGGTTGTCATCGCTGAAGTATTTTCCAGCGACTCGTCGAATGTCGTCGGTCGTCACTCGTTGCACCGCGCTCAGATAATCGCGGGTGAAGTCGAGGTTCCGGGTTAGAAACCAGTTCGAACCCAAATCCGACGCCTGACCGCGCATCGTGGTCAGCGCGCTCAAGTGATGACTCAGCGAGATTTTTTTCGCTTTCGCCAATTCCTCCGCCGTCACGCCGCTCTGCTTAATCTCATCGACTATTTGCAGAGCGAGCTGCTGGGTGGGTTCGCGCTTCTCTGGATCGACCGTCGCGTCGATTCCGAAAATTCCGGGCGCGCCCGGGGTGTAGGAAAAGGCCGAGACCGCGTGCGCGAGCCGCGCCTCTTCACGAATACGGCGATACAAGCGCGAGCTCCGGCCTCCGCCCAAAATTATGGAATACAAATCGATCGCGGGTACATCGGGATGAGTCACCTCGGGGATGTGCCACGCTAGCGAGAGCCGCGTGAGTTCGGTCGCGAATTCCTCATGCGCCTCGCGACGGCCCAGCTGCGGCGGTTCGGCCGGGATGAACACGGGCTTCAGCGAGCGTTCCGGGAAAGCTTTGAACGCAGCCTCCAGTTGACTGCGCACTTGCGCGCCATTCACGTCGCCGACGACTACGAATGTCAGGTTGTTCGGGACGTAGCGTGTACCGTAGTACTGCATCACCTGATCCCGCGTGAGCTGATTGTAAATCTCCAACTGCCCAATCACCGGGAGCCGGTACGGGTGGCGCTGGTAGGCCGTCGCAAACAGAAGTTGTCCCGCCATCCGGTCCGGATCATCAAAGCCCATCGCGAACTCGCGCCGGATTACCTCCTGTTCCTTCCCGTATTCCTCCGGCGGCAATGTCGAATTCATCATCGCGTCGGACAACACATCAAGAGCCGCCGCCACGCCGTCCTTCGGCACGTCGATCCAGAAGACTGTCCGATCGAACGATGTGTAGGCGTTGATATAACCGCCGACGTCCTGGATTTTCTGGGCGATCGCGTTCGCCGGCCGTGTCTTCGTCCCCTTGAAAAGCATGTGCTCGAGGACGTGGGAAAGACCGGCGCCCAGGTGCTCATCCTCGTCAATACTACCCGTGCCGCACCACGCCTGCACGCTGGCGACGGGCGCGCTGCGATCTTCCTGCACGATCACCGTGAGTCCGTTCGGCAGCACCCATTTCTGCGCCGAATTGGGCGGGAAACTTATGGCCGACGTGGTATCGGCGGCGGCGGATTTCAATTGCGCGGTGCTGAGCATATAAAGAGTGAGCAGCGCCACGCGACGCGCGGCATGGGTCATACCGCTTTCGGCGCGGGCAATCCGGGCGGGAGCGGAGCCGGCAGCATCTTCTGCGGCTCGAATGGCTTCACGAACGCTTCGGTGAAGTCATAAACATTTTTGAAATCGTCGATCGAATCTTCCTCGGTTTTTCCGAAGATTCCGGCTCCGATCAGATTGAAAACCATGTGGCCGATGTCTTCTGTTTTTTGAACGCCCCAATACGAAAGGACCGTCACCACCATTGGTCCGAATTCTTTGAGCGCGTATTTGCGCACGCCTTCCAGGAGCTCCGGACCGGCGACATGGCGCACCGACGCGCCTTTGGGTTTCTTTTGTTGTTTCGTCGTGTAATCAAGCGCGTCACGAAGGAACACGTACGCTTCGCGTTCGTAGCGGGGATCGCTCGCGACGATCGAATCGAGAGCTTCGGCGAAACCAATTTTCTGCATGGCAAGTGTGCCCGTCTGAACGGGCCGCCTACGATACGCAGCAACATTCACGCGAGCAACCGGCCTGGAGATAATTCAGCGGGGTAGCCGCGGAGACGCGGGACCTTCAGCGTTCGGCGCCGAACTCGACTTCCACTGAGTTCATGTATAGAGAAATAGGATCGTGACGAGTGGAAGGCTCAGTCGCGCGACCAGCTGCGCGCAGATAATCGGTGAACGCATCGCTGCTTGTAAGCGACTGCGTAGCC
>DASYVG010000332.1:0-1904 GCA_035937255.1 Chthoniobacterales bacterium
ATCTCATACTGAACGTCTCGATTAGATGGCGAGTGGGAGGGATTAACTGTTGGGTCCGAAGAGGAAGCCGGTGCAGCCGGAACAGGCTGTCGAGCGAGCCCGGATCGTGGCTGGCATGGCGGCTGCTAAACGCATGCCTTGGGCACGATGAAATTTGAGCGGCGACCAGACGAAACCCACGGCGTTAACTCCCGTGAACTAAAAGCCATTCTGGTCGTCGATGACGATCAGCAACTCGCTTCGGCGTTACAGTGGATCCTGGCGGAAGAACATTTTCTGGTCGACGTCGCCTTCGATGGCGAGGAAGCCGTGCTCAAGATGAAAGCCCACGAGTACGACGCAGTTATCTGCGATTTGAAGATGCCGCGCCTGCGGGGTGACGAGTTCTACGCCAGGACGAAGAAGATGCGCCCAAGCCTGGCGGATCGTTTTATTTTCATCACCGGCTTCGCTACCGACCCAAACGTCCACAGCTTCCTAACCGAGCATGAGGTGAAGTACTTGGTGAAACCTTTTCCCGTCCAAGGACTGGTTAACTGCGTGAAAGAATTGCTCGAGTGAATTGTCAGCAATCCGTCCATCTCGACATCCGCGGCGATCAGCAACGTCACTGATGCTCGGCAAGCACGTTCGCGAATCGCCACACTTCGTGGAAGGTGTTGTAGAGCGGTGTGGGCGCGGCGCGGATTACGTTCGGCTCACGGAAATCGCATTTCACGCCGGCCGCTTCGAGTTTCTTGAACAGCTCCTTCGGATACTCGTGCACAAGGATCGACAGCTGACAGCCCCTCGCGTCAGTCTCGTGCGGCGTGATGACGGTCAGCTTTGAATGCCCGACGGACTTATGCCCGTCCGGCTCGGACAGCAGGAACTGAAGATATCCGGTTAGTTTGATCGATTTCGCGCGAAGCGCTTCCATGCCGCCGGCTTCATTAAAGATCGCAAGCGACGCGCGCAACGGCGCCATCGAAAAGATCGGTGGATTGCTGACCGCCCATGCGTCGGCTGATCGCACCGGCACGAACTCCGGCTCGAGCTGCATCCGGAAGCGAGTGGCCGGATCGTTCCCCCACCAACCGGCCAGGCGCGGCAGCTCGCGGTTGGTCGCATGCCGCTCGTGCACGAATGCCCCCGCCGCCGCGCCGGGGCCGGCGTTGAGATATTTGTAGGAACACCAGACGGCGAAATCGACGTTCCATTCATGCAGCCATAGCGGAACGTTACCGGCCACGTGCGCAAGATCGATCCCAACGGTGCAGCCGCGCTTCTGTGCAGCCGCTGTTATTCTCGCGATGTCGAAAAGCTGGCCGGTGAAGAAATTTACGCCCGCCAGCACCACTAGCGCGATCTGCTCGCCGTGCTTCTCCAGCATAGCCTCGATATCATCCTGTCGGACGGTGAACTCGCCTTTGCGCGGCTGCGCAAGCACGAGCGCCTCGTTCGGATCGAACCCGTGATGAACGAGCTGCGATTTGATCGCGTAGGTATCGGAAGGAAAAGCCGGCTCTTCCATCAGGATCTTGCAACGCGCTTTCGTCGGCCGATAGAACGTGGCCATCATCAGGTGCAGATTCACGGTGAGACTGTTCATGCAGACGACTTCGTTCGGCTTCGCGCCGACGAGCCGCGCCATCGAATCACGCAGAGTCTCGTGATAAGAATACCACGGCGTCGCAGCGCCGAGGTGCGCGTCCACCGCGAGCTTCGCCCAATCGTCCAACTCCTGGTCGACGATTTTCCTCGCTGCTTTCGGCATCAAGCCAAGCGAGTTTCCGGCAAAGTAGATGAACGGTGTGCCGTCCGCGCCGATGGGAAGGTGAAATTTTTCTCGGAACTGACGAAGCGAATCTTCGGCGTCGAGGTGACGCGCAAAATCCTCGTCGGCGGAGAAATCCATTGCCACG
>DASYVG010000333.1:0-3693 GCA_035937255.1 Chthoniobacterales bacterium
CGAGCGGGCACGTCCCGCGCTCCGCGAACCGCAGGAACGGCGCGGCCGCTACGCAGGATTCTCCGCTGCCCCGGATGACTTTGCCCGAACGCGTCCGTGCTGATTACGCGCAAATGAATCTCACGACCGGACCGCATCCGATGAAGCTCCTGCGCGCAAAATTAACTGACGTCTGGCGCGCTCGCGACCTGGCGCAAGCAAAGCACGGCACGATCGTGCGCATCGCCGGGAATGTGATTTGCCGTCAACGGCCGGGCACAGCCAAAGGGTTCGTCTTTATCAGTCTCGAAGACGAAACGGGAGTTTCGAACGCGATCGTGGCGCCCGATCTATTTGAGCGCATGCGCCTGCTTATCACCGAGGAGCCGTTTCTCGCGATCGAAGGCGAGGTGCAGAACACCGATAAAGTCGTTTTAATTAAAGCACAGAAAATTCTGCCGCTGACGAACGACGATCTGGTCGGCGCCAGCTCGCATGATTTTCATTGAACTCTGGTACTCGCTTTCGCTGCTGGAGTACGCGTGACGCAATGGTTCCGGACTCCGCGCCTCGCCCAATATTGCATTTACTCCGCCGGTTGCCGTTTCGAGGCCGGTTTCGGCGCGACTGGCTTCTCGAGGGCCTGATCGCCGGTCTCCATCCATTCGGTGTGAAAGGTCCCGGGTTTATCGACACGCTCGTAGGTGTGCGCGCCGAAGAAGTCGCGCTGGGCTTGCAACAAGTTCGAGGGCAGCCGCGCTGAGCGATAGCTATCGAAATAAGCCAGGGAAGCGGCGAACGCCGGCACCGCGACACCGCCCTGCACCGCCGCCGCCACCGCGATGCGCCAGTTCTTCTGCGAGCGGGCGATGATGTCGGTGAAGTAGGAATCGAGCAGCAAATTGTGGAGCTTCGGATCGCGCTCGTAGGCTTCGGTGATGCGGTTCAGGAACTTCGCGCGGATGATGCAACCGCCGCGCCAGATGGTGGCAATGTCGCCGAAATTAAGGCTCCAGTGGTAAACCATACTGGCGGCGCCGAGCAGCTCCATTCCCTGCGCATACGACACGATTTTCGACGCATAGAGCGCGTCGTGAATGGCCGCGATAAGTTGCGCCTGATCACCGGTAAACTGAGTGATTTGCGGCTGGGGCAAAATCTTTGAAGCAGCCACGCGTTCATCTTTGCGCGACGAAATCACGCGCGCTTCGACGGCCGCGTTGATCGTAGAAATAACGACCGATTGGCTGAGCGCGGACTGCAACGTCCACAGGCCGGTTCCCTTTTGCCCCGCCTTATCGAGGATGACATCCACGAGCGCTTGGCCCGTTGCCGAATCTTTCTTGCGAAAAATCTGCGCAGTGATCTCGATTAGATAGCTGTCGAGATCTCCCCGGTTCCATTCTGTGAAAATTTCGGCCAACCGCGGAGGTTCGAGCCTGAGGACATCCTTCAAAATGGCGTACGCCTCGCAAATCAACTGCATGTCGCCGTACTCGATGCCGTTGTGCACCATTTTTACATAATGCCCCGCGCCATCCGGCCCCATGTATCGGCAACACGGCTCACCGTCGACTTGGGCGGCGATCTTGCGGAAGATCGGTGCGATTATTTCCCACGACTCGCGCGAGCCGCCTGGCATTAGCGAAGGGCCTTTGAGCGCGCCTTCCTCACCACCCGAGACGCCGCAGCCGACGAAGTGAATGCCGAGACTCTCGAGATCTTTGCACCGCCGCTGTGTGTCGGTAAACAGCGAGTTGCCTCCATCGATGATAACGTCGCCCTGATCGAGCAGTGGCTTTAGCTGATCGATCACGGCGTCGACCGGAGCACCTGCCTTGACCATGATCATCGCTTTGCGCGGTCTTTTCAGCGCAGCGACAAACTCCTCCATGGTCCGAGTTGCCTGAATGTTTTTGCCGCGTGCCTTGCCGGCAGCGAACTTTTCGGTGACTTCGGTCGTCCGATTAAAGACCGCGACCGTGAAGCCCTTCGACTCCATGTTAAGGACGAGGTTTTCGCCCATCACAGCGAGTCCGATGAGGCCAATATCACATTGCTTCGCAGTCATTATAGTATCTCCTTGATGCAGCTGGCGCGGCGGTTTCCGATCGTAGCTGGTCTTTAGATCGCATGGCAATTTCAGTTTGCGAAGTTTCACTGACCGACACCACCCTGACGCCTGAGCCAGACGCGAGCGATCCGCAGGGCGGCGCCCTCGTCGAATTTCGAGGCGTGGTGCGCCTGACCGAAGGAGATGCGCAAATCGAAGGCATCGAGTACGAGGCGCACCGCTCCATGGCGGAGCATCAATTGCGTTCGATTGCCATGGACGCGGCCAGACGCTTCGATTTGCTCCAGGTGAAAATCAGCCATCGCCTCGGTTTTGTTCCCGTCGGCGATGCTTCCCTCTACCTGCGGGTGACCAGCGGGCATCGCGCCGCGGCTTTCGAGGCCAGCCAGTTTATCGTCGATCAACTCAAGCAGCGTGTTCCGATTTGGAAGCATCCGGTTTTCCGTAGGGGAAGTGATGATGAGCCGGACGCCGCTGCTCGGCGCGCGATCCGGCCGCTCACCTCTGTGTCATGAACTGGGCCAACCGTCTTACGCTCAGCCGATTGGCCATCACAATCGCCTTCGTCGCCGCCTTGAACTCGGAATGGAGCTATGGTCGGACCGCGGCGCTCGTGCTCTTCCTGGTCGCTGGAATTACTGATTTTTTCGATGGCGAAGTCGCGCGGAGGTACGGCGCGGTGACGAACTTCGGGAAACTTATGGATCCGTTGGTCGACAAGATAATGATGGCCGCCGCCTTTATCTCGCTCGTGCCATTGAAAGCGATTCCAGCGTGGGCCGCCACCGCGGTCGTGGCACGTGATTTTCTGATCACTGGCCTCCGTCTGCTCGCGACCTCGCGCGGGCAGGTTCTCCCGGCCGAGCGGCTGGGGAAGCACAAAACTTCATGGCAGATTGTGACCGTTTTATTTTTTCTCGCTCTCCTCTCGGTGCGAGAACTGCAGTACGCAGGGACGGAGAACGCGTGGTGGCTGCGTGCGTGGAATCAAGGCGGCCCGTTGCTGGTCTGGATCGCAGTGGGGCTGACGATCTATTCAGGACTCGCCTACGCGTGGCGCCATCGGCGTCTCATCGTGTCGGATATATGAGACTGGCGGGAGATCCTCTTCGAAGTTTTCTGAAACGTTAAAATCGCAGGTTAAGTCCCACGAAGTAAAGATTCCGGGTGTAGGAACGGAAAAGCGAGAATTCGTTCGCCGCGCCGGATGCCGAGCCTCGATCAACTGCGGAATGACGATATCCCGCATTTAAACCAAGGTGTCTCGTAACGGCGTAACGAACGGACGGTCCAATGTCGAAGGTCGTGTCGCTCGACGCTGCTCGATCACGGAGGGCATAACTGAGAGTCAGGCTGGCGGAAATGCGAGGCGTGAACCCATAGTTTAAATCAAGATGCGTGCGGTACGTGGTGCGGCCTGATGCGCCGGGCAAACCCGACTCTTCGATCGAGTAACTGTTCGTCCAAATCACAGACCCTCGTTCTGCAAACTTGTAGTGGAGCGTGCTCTCGACGTGAGGTGAAGTTCGATCTCCGCGATCGCTGGATCGAAATCGCACACCGGCGCGAAGTGATCCGCCGAAGTATTGGGTGAAAGTTTGATCGACGCCCGCAAGGATGGACTGGTTGGTCGAGTCGCG
>DASYVG010000334.1:0-1661 GCA_035937255.1 Chthoniobacterales bacterium
TTCTTCCGTTCGCACGCTCCGGGAAGCAAGTTGACCCCGCTTCGGCAAACCATTACATAAGGTCGTGTTTTTACGTTCGCTACTTGCGACGCTGACGCTCGTTTCCGTAAGCTCCCTTCCGGCACAGATTGTCTCGAGGACGCCGACGCGTTCTCAGCCGGCGGCAGCGAATCCGGCTCCGGCGTTTCCCGCCGCTCCCGCGCGCAACGTGGCACCCGCCACCGGGGCGGACGAGATGGTGACGTTGCAGTATCCAAACAGTGACGTGGCCGACGTCCTCCACCTTTACGAAAACCTCACGGGTAAGAAGCTGGTGATGGACAATTTCGTTCAGGGAAAGGTCAACATTTTCATCAGCAAACCGGTCCCGCGCGAGGAAGCGATCAAGATCATCGAGATCAATCTTCTGCTGAACGGGTTTTCGCTCGTCCCAGCGGACGACGACATCGTGAAAGTAATCGGGACAGGCAAGAATCCGCGCACGGCCGGCGTTCCGATCATTTCCGATGAAGCCGAGATTCCGCCGGGCGAACACGTGATCAGCTTCGTATTTAAGCTGCGCTACGCTGATCCGACCGAGCTGCAACAGGTGCTCGGGCAATATTTATCGCCGCCGCAGCCCTACACCTCCTTTCTCGCGCTGCCGAAATCCTCCAGCATTATTGTGACGGAAAACTCGAGTGTGATCCGCGGTCTGGCCCACATCATCGATCAGATCGACATCCCGCCGGCGGAAGTCGTGAGCGAATTCATCAAGCTGGAGCGCGCGGACGCCAGCAAGGTCGTCGACCTGCTAAAGGATATTTTCGAAAAAGGCACCGGACAGCCAACGGCCGGCCCCGGGGGGCCACCGGGTGCAATTCGTCCTGTCCGCGCCGTGCCGGTGCCCCAGCAAGTGGCAATCGAGGGGGACATTGGCGCGCTGACCGCTCTCTCTGAGGAATCGGTCGTGGTCGGCAAGATCAAACTTGCAGCCGATGTGCGGACCAATCGCATCCACGTCATCACGCGCCCTATCAACATGCCTTTTGTGCGCAAGCTCATTGCGGAGTTCGACGCGAATGTGGAGTTCGCGAAACCGGTCACGCGCGCCCTGCGCTACATTTCGGCCGCGGACGTGCTCCCGGTGCTGGTTCAGGCATTAACGGAGCCGGGCGGCAACCAGCAGGGAGCGGGCGCGGAAGGCGCCAATGCGGCCACGAATATCCAGCAGCAAGGTCAACGTCGGAATAATACCGCCACCAGTCCGGGCGGCTTCAGCAGTGGCAGCAGCAGCGACACTACCGGATCCAGTAGCGGTAGCAGCGGCAGCAACCTGAATGTTTCCGAAGAACTTTCCACCCAGGCCGTCGATACGACTCCCAAGGCCGTCACAATCGGCAACGCCAAAATCATCGCCGATCAGCGCTCGAACGCGATCATCGTGCTCGGCAACCGCGAGGTGGTCGTAAAGGTGCAGAAAATCCTGGATGAGATGGACGTGAAGGCGCCGCAGGTCGCACTCAGCACTGTTATTGGGGAGCTCACGCTCAATAACGATGAGGAGTTCGGCGTTGACTACTTTTTGCGAAACCGAGGTCGGAATCCCGGGTTCGTGCTTACGAATCGGAACAACACCAACGCCAACGCGCCATTCCCGCCGACGGCTTCCACCAGCGGCA
>DASYVG010000335.1:0-2106 GCA_035937255.1 Chthoniobacterales bacterium
ATTGGGATAAAATCGCGCCGGACGAATCATTAGCACCGCGCTCGTGCTTTGTTCGACTTTGCTCTCGCGCGCGATCCCCTGCTCACGCTGCCGCATGTTCACCAGCCGATTGTAGCATGCCGCCGAATCATCTGCCGACGATGGCCGGAGACAGATCGCGCCTGCCACATTGATGGGGTTCGCCGAGCGGGGGATTTGGGATGGTCGTTCCAGTCCGGAGCAATTTATACGATTACGCGCTCCCCTATGACTTCAGGCGCGCCGCTCGTGACGCGTTTGCTCGCGCGATAACGCCAGATCGCAAATCCAACGAAGAGCAAATCCGCGATCACAAAGCTGGCGACGTAGGTCTCTCCCCCGATCCCGAAGCCGTAGGAGTGCAGGCCTTTTCCAAGCACGAAATTGACGCCATACCACGCCATCAAGACCGCGAGAAAACAAACCACGCTCGCGACGACGAGGCCAAACTGCGTCCACCACCCGGCGAGCCGGCCGTGCAACGTCAGGATGTAGCAAAGCAGCGCGATCAGAGCCCATGTTTCCTTCGGATCCCAGCCCCAGAAACGGCCCCAGCTGTAGTTCGCCCAGACGCCGCCCAGGATCGTCCCCGCCGCCAGCAGAATCACGCCGAGCTGAAGCACGCGATAGAGCCAGAAATGCATCGGCTGATCCGCGCGCGTCGCGGATGGGTTCCGCGCATAGCGCCAGAGCAGGATATGTCCGAATCCCATCGCGAGCGCGAAAGCCGCGTAGCTCAACGTGATTGTGAGCACGTGGATCGTGAGCCAGAAATTATCCCGCAACACCGGCACGAGCGGATCGATACTCGAAGGCATCGCGATCGGCATCTGATGCACAAGCAGCAGCGCCACCAGCGTGACCGGCAACGCCGCGAGCAGATAAATCGTCGTCCGATAACGCGCGAAAAAGATCATGCCGAAAAACGAGACGGCGAACGACACCCAGATGATCGACTCGTACATATTCGTCACCGGTGGACGGCCCCCAATTAAACAACGCATCGTGATCGCGCTGGCGTGAAAGAGGAGACCGAGCACCGCAACAGTCACGCCGATCGCCTTCAATCTGGGCGATTTCACGCGCACAGAGCAGACGACGAGCAAGAGCAGCGCGACGCCATAACACCAGGCCGCGCGGTAGAACCCGTCAAAATGATTGTAACGATATTCGAGCGCGAGTTTTCCTTCTGAGGGATAAATTCCTGGACTCAACCCGCGCAGCCCCTCACGCAGCTGTCGCCCCGCCAGCGCGAAGTTAAAGCCATCGCCGCGCGTATACGCTTCCGCCATTGCTTGCAGCTTCGTCTGGACGGGCGCGAACTGCGTCTCGTTGTAGTATTGGCCGAACCCCGGCGGCACGACCCAGGAATCCGTCTCTTTCTGCGCCGCCGGCACGAGCAGGAAGGCGCTGCCATCCATGACCCGCGCGAAAAGGCTGAGCCGTTCACTCACGCTCATCACTTCCTGCTGCAGGCGGGAGAGCGGCTTCTCCGCTTTGCGCAACGCGTGCGCCTCCCCGGCAAGCCGGTTCAGTTCCGGCAAGGCCGCCAGTTGCGCGAACGAAAACCGGCGCTGCTGCGCGGGCAAACCTAATTGCGCCTTTAGTTGTCCGAAGGAAACCAGAATCATCGGCTCGTCCTGCCATTTGTGGGTGTCGAGCAACATCGAAAGGACGAAGTCGTTCGCCGCCCACTTCTTCGCACCAGCGGTGTAACTCGAGCGGCCGGTGAGCTTGATCAGCGTCTCGCGAGCGAAGGTGTCGATCGGCTTGCGCCGGCCGCCTTCCTGAATCGCGAGCAAGCCGAACTGCTTAAAATCGAGCGAGCTGGAATCCGCCGCGGGCACGTTCTCCGTTTGGGCGAAACAGACCCCGCTCGAAAGTGTGCTGATGAGAAAAGCCGCGAGGACGATTCGAGTTTTCACGAGATGAGCAATCTAGAGGAACGCGGCCTGTTCCACAACGCCCAAGCGGCACGCATCGTGAGTTACTGCGACGCGGAAGCTGTTGGTCGCTCACGCAACCTCAAACGCCCGAGCAGCGCAGCGATCTCGAGGCTCATGTTCGCCCAATTTAACGCGGTTCCGC
>DASYVG010000336.1:0-5344 GCA_035937255.1 Chthoniobacterales bacterium
ATTTTGGGAGTGCAGCGCGATCGGTTCTTTTCTCACTCTGAGCTATTTCGCGATCTATCGGCACGACTCGGTTGGTGTACTGCAGAGCTTGCTGCCACTGCCGATTTATCTGCGGAATTTATATTTCCGCTACAGCCACAACCGGCCGAAGCATCCCGGCAACGCCCCGCGCCCCCCAGAGTAGTTGTGCCACGGCGGGTTGCAGCGTTATTATCGTTGCGTGATCGAGCCCGACGAGATCATTTTCTTTGATAATAACGCGACGACGCAGCTCGATCCGCGGGTCGTCGAAGAAATGCTGCCGTTCCTTTCGCGGTATTTCGGGAATCCTTCGAGCGGTTACCGCTTCGCTTCGCAGGTGCGCGACGCGATCGAGCTGGCGCGGTCCCGCGTCGCCGGCTTGTTACGGTGCGAACCCGCGGAAATCATCTTTACTAGTGGCGGGACGGAATCGAACAACGCCGCGCTCAACTCCGCGACCCAGCTCGATCCGGCCCGGCGTCATATTGTAACGACTTCCGTCGAGCATAGCGCGGTGCGAAAACACTGCGCGCATCTAGCCGGGTGCGGCTGTTCCGTCGCGACGGTGGATGTGAATGGCGAGGGCGAACTCGATTTAGGCGCCCTGCAAGCGGCACTTCGTCCGGACACCGCGATCATCTCGGCGATGTGGGCGAACAACGAGACCGGCGTGATTTTTCCGGTCGCCGAGGTCGCCCGGATCGCTCGCGCCAAAGGCGTTTTCTTTCACACCGACGCGATCCAGGCGGCCGGCAAGGTTGAGATCGATCTGCACGATTCGCCCATTAACTTTCTTTCGATCTCGGGACACAAACTGCACGGACCGAAAGGCGTCGGCGCACTATATATTAATCGCCGCTCCGCGTTCCGGCCCAGTTTCTTTGGCGGCAGCCACGAGAACGATCGACGCGCCGGAACGGAGAACGTTGCTGGGATCGTCGGGTTCGGCAAAGCGGCGGAGCTGGCGAGTGAAGGTTTGCGCTTGGAACAGGAAAAGGTGCGCGTGCTGCGGGATAGATTCGAGAGCGCGATGCTGAAAGCTATTCCAGGCGCCGCGGTCAACGGCGTCCGCGCAGGTCGACTCCCGAATACGACGAGCATTTCTTTTCCGGGAGTCGATGCCGGTGCCGCGCTTCTCCTCCTCGATCAGCGCGGCGTTTGTTGTTCAGCGGGATCAGCGTGCCGGACCGCTTCGCTGGAGTGCTCCCATGTTTTACGCGCGATGGGGCTGAGCGACGAAGCGGCCCGGGGCAGCCTGCGGTTTTCCTTCGGTCGATATAACACGGAGCAGGAAATCGAACGGGGGATTCAGATCGTCGCGGAAACGATCGCCAAGCTTCGACGCTTGAGTGCGCCGCCCGTCGCTGCCTCGGTGGTTTAGCTGCGCGTCGCGGGAAAACGGCAAGACAGCGCAGTTGCGTTCAGCGATTGTTTTCGGACAGTTTGTCATGAGCACTTCCCCCTTAGAGTACGCAACTCCCGACGCTCTGGTCGATGCCGCGTGGCTGGCCGAGCACCTGAACGACGACGGTATCCGCATCGTCGAGTCGAATGAAGACATCCTGCTTTATGACACCGGACATATCCCCGGCGCAGTCCATATCGACTGGCGTGCTGATCTGCAGGATCCAGTGATCCGAGATTACATTTCTCCGGAGAAGTTTGCCGAAGTGTGCAGTCGAAACGGCATCACGCCGCAGACCACTTGCATTTTTTATGGCGACAAAGCGAACTGGTGGGCGTGTTATGCGCTTTGGGCATTCCGGTTATTCGGGCACGAGAAAGTGAAGATTCTGAACGGTGGGCGTGACAAGTGGAAAGCCGATGGGCGGCCCATGACGCGCGAAGTGCCCAAGGTTTCCGCGACGAAATATCCGGTGCCGGCGAAGCGCTATGACGCAGAGATTCGCGCTTTTGCCGACGAAGCGCTGGCCCAAAGCAAAGCCCGCAAACCGTTGATCGATGTGCGTTCCCCGGGGGAGTTCAAGGGAGACGTCACGCACATGCCAGAGTATCCGCAGGAAGGCGTGCTGCGCGGCGGGCATATCCCGGGCGCGAAAAGCGTGCCTTGGAAAATGGCGGCCAACGAGGACAGCACTTTCAAATCAGCGGCCGACCTCGCGAAAATTTATCTCGAAGGCGCGGGCGTAAAAAGCGGGACGGAGACGGTCGTTTACTGTCGCATCGGCGAACGATCGAGTCACACCTGGTTTGTGCTCACCTACTTGCTCGGGATCCAGAACGTGCGCAACTACGACGGCTCGTGGACGGAATGGGGCAACAAAGTGGGCGCGCCGATCGAAAAGGGAGTCTAGCCTTTCTGCCTAACGAATTTCGACTTCGATCGGCAGCCAGTGGTTGATCATATAGCTGCCGCGGTTCTGGTCATGTTTCTCCGGCTGCGTCCGGCCTAACGAATCGATCGCACGCGTGAGGAGCGTGCGGCGACACGGATCTTCCGGCGTCGTCCACGGAAATTCCCAAAGACGCCACGCGTTCGGTTTCGATGCACCGAGCAGCGTGGCGTTCTTCCAAGCCACCCCGCCGTCAGTGCTTACCTCCACGCCTGCAATTTCGGCCGCGCTCCAGGCGGCCCCGCAAATGAGATAGTTAGCGTTGGCCGGGAGAGTTTCGTGCAGCGTTGGCCGCGCGATTTCCGCTTTCACCTGCATCTCCTGCAGCGGCCGCAGGACGGGGCCATCGTCAGTCGGTTGCCAGTAGCCGTAATCGACGGATTGGTAGTAACCGACGAATGGTTTCTCCGTGACCACGATTCGCTGGAGCCACTTAATGGAAGCTACTCCGTACCAGCCCGGCACGATCGCGCGCAGGGGAAATCCGTGCGCGGGGGTGAGCGGCCGGCCGTTCATTTCGTAAGCGAGCAACACGTCGTCCATCGCTTTCTCGATGGGTAAGCTGCGCGTGAACTGGATTTCGCCAGCCGGGCGAGGCGGCTCGGCGATCGATCCGTGGTCCGCCCCTTCCAGGATTACTTCAACTGCGCTCTGCTCGACACCGGCTTCTTGCAACACGGTCCGCAGCGGAACTCCGGTCCATTCAGCGTTCCCGACCGCGCCCAGTTCCCATTGCACACCCTTTGCTTTCGGCACGAGGAAAATCCGGCTGTTTCCCGCGCACTCCAGCGTTGCCTCGGTCGTGCGCGCCGGAAATTTGCGGAGCTCTTCGCAGCTCAAATCCTGTTCTCGTGTGACGGCCCCTTCGAGCTTTAACCGCCATTTGCGCAAGTCGATCTCGGGGACGGAGAAATGCGACCGGACGTAAAACTGTTCTGTAGGTGTGATCGCGCCTTCGAGTTGCGCGAATTGCATCTCGAGGTTTTCCGGGTCTTTCTCGCGGATGATCATGTCTGCTGCGGGATATTGCGGACGAAGAAGTTGACGTCTTATTTGCCTTCGCCTTCAACGGGCAAGCCGGCCTGGCGCCACGCATGCCAGCTCCCCGGGACGTTGCTCACAGAGGCGAATCCGGCTTGTTTCAAGATGCTCGCGCCAATGCTCGCGCGGTAACCGCTCGCGCAGTAAACGGCGGTGGGTTTTGTTTTATCCAGTTCATCGAGTCGCTCGCGCAAATCAGGCAGGAAAAAGTGACGCGCGCCCGGCACATGCCCGTTTTTCCACTCTCGCGGCGAACGGACATCGACGATCTGGAGCGATGGCGCCGTCGCTTGCAGCTCATGCACAGTCAACTGCGGAATCTGGGCAAAGGGGAGTCCCGCGCTGTCCCATGCCTTCATACCCCCAATGAGATATCCGGCGAATTTCTTGAACCCGGTGCGGATGAATAGGCGCACGATGTCCTCGATTCGTTCGTCGCTTTCCAGCACGAGCAAAAGCGGCGTCTCTGGATCAAGCAGCGAACCGGCCCAGGTCGAAAGCATCGCGGAGCCGCCAATGTTGATGGCGCCCGGAATGTGCGCGGCGCCGAAAGCGAACATCGAGCGCGTGTCGATCAGGAGACCGGTGGTCTTTTCCACGGCTTGTTTGAAGACTTTCACCGGCATTGCCGTCACGCGCGGCAGACCGCCGATGATTTCCGGCCCCTCCGCGTTGATTTTCTTCATCAGAGGGTAGTACTTCGGCATCGGTGGCGCCGTCGAAACTGCGTAATCACGAAACGCTTTCACGTCATCGAACTGCAGAAATGGATTGAACGGACGCTCGTAGCCGATCGTGCTGCTGAGCCGGTCGCCAATTTCCGCTCCGCAAGGGGACCCGCTGCCGTGGCCCGGATAAATGATCAGACTGTCGGGCAACTGCAGGTAAAAATCGCGCAAGGTGTGGAATTGCTGCGCGGCGAGTTTGTCGGTTTCGCCGACGCCGAGCAGGTCCGGCCGGCCCGCTGAATTCACGAAAAGTGAGTCGCCCGTGAGCACGCCCCAAGGTGCTTCTGGATGGTCGGCTTCCGCCAACAGATACGACATGTGTTCCGGAGTGTGTCCGGGAGTGTGGCGCGCCGTGATGATGACTGACCCGAGAGTGAACTTAGCGCCGTCGTTCACTTTCTCGTTCTCAAAGCCATAACGTGCTCCACCTTCGCGGCTAACAAAGATTTTGGCCGACTCCACCCGGCTACACAGCTCGCGTGCGCCGCTTATGAGATCGGCGTGGATGTGAGTTTCAAAAATATGCGTGATGGCGACATTCTTCTTACGCGCCAGCTCGACGTAGATCTCTACGTCGGCGCGCGGATCGAAAACCGCCGCGATCCCTTCGTCGTCATCCCCGACGAGGTATGAAATCTCCGCCAGGCCGTCCGTTTGGATAGTTTCAAAGACCAGTGCCATCGCGAAACGGATCGTAGCATGGCTGCCCGCCGAATGCACCGCGGAAGGTGGCTGGCGAATCTGCTCCGCGGTTTAAAAAGTCCTGTAGCGGCGGTCTGTGACCGCCGAACGGTGTGCACGTCCGAGGGCAGGAACGGCGCTCATGGAGCGCCGCTACAGATGCAAACCGACTTTTGAAACCAGTTCTAGTGCCCTGTATCACTTGAATGGAAAGCAGCCCGAGCGGCGTTCCGGGGAGCGCACGCGACTCGCGTGCGGGTTTCGGCGACGCGCCGAAACCAACTTGGCACGGTGCGGGCGGGAGCGCGCTGCTGGGAGGAAAAGTTCGCGATGGCGAGGTCGCCCTCGCCAGCACGCGAGTCGCGTGCGCTCCCCAGATGCGCGCTTCGCGTGACAGCTCCTATATGAGTAAAAGATACAGGACACTAGAGCTTCTACTGAAGCCCGTCGATGTCTCGGCTGGCGACGCTTTGAGACCTCTTCTCATAAATAGCTCATCGTGTCATGGCTGACGCTGCT
>DASYVG010000337.1:0-4979 GCA_035937255.1 Chthoniobacterales bacterium
TAATTGGTGTCGAAATTCTGCACGCCCGCATCGGTCAACGCGAGATGGTGCGGGCAGACTTCCCCAGTGATTTTAACGCCGCGAGCGCGGGCCTCCCGGATCAGCCGCACGCTTCCGGCGGAGCTAATGTGCTGACAGTGAATCGGGTGATCGCAAAGCTCGGAAAGCAGGATATTTCGCATCACGATTGCCTCTTCACCGGCCGCCGGCCAGCCGGGCAAACCGAGGAGCGTGCTCCAGTGACCTTCGTGAACGACACCTGCTCCCACGAGACTGTAATCCTGACAATGATCGAGCACTGCTACGTCTACCATCCGCGCATATTCGAGCGCCCGCCGCATGAGCTCATGATTTTGAATGCAATGCCCGTCGTCTGTGATCGCGACAACTCCTGCTTGAGCAAGCGACGCGATGGGGGCGAGTTCCTCACCGGCCAACCCCTCCGAGATGGCGCCGGTTGGCAGCACATGCACGAGCGCTTTCTCCGACGCACGCTGTTTTATCCAGGAAATCGTGCTCGGCGTGTCGGCTACGGGCGAAGTATTCGGCATGCAAACTACGGTGGTAAAGCCACCGGCAGCGGCCGCGCGCGTGCCTGATTCGATTGTCTCCTTCCAGGCGAAGCCCGGTTCGCGCAGATGGACATGCATGTCGATCAAACCGGGCGCCACCACGAGTCCGCGCGCGTCGACAATTTGTGCTTTGTCTTTCGCGCCATCGGACAGGGCGCCGACAATTTTCCCCCCGCGGACAAAGAGGTCGGCCACTTCATCGCGACCGTTCGCGGGATCGATGATCCGGCCGTTTCGAATAATCGTGTCCATCAGCCGGAAATGCCGCCGCACAGGTAAAGCACCGCCATTCGCACGGCGAGACCGTTCGTGACCTGATCGAGTATCACGCTCTGCGGTCCATCCGCGACTTCGCTCTCGATTTCCACCCCGCGATTGATGGGTCCCGGATGCATGATGACGCAGTCGGGCCGCAAGAGTTTCGCGCGCGTCCGCGTCAGTCCGAAGAGCCGGATGTATTCGCCGAGACCCGGAAAGTATTCCTTTCGTTGCCGCTCGTGCTGGATGCGGAGCAGATTCAAGACGTCCGCCGTCGGCAGGACGTCGTCGAGCGAATGAGAAACGGTGACGCCGAGTTTCTCGAACTCACGCGGAACGAGCGTGCTGGGTCCGACGAGCGTCACACGCGCGCCGAGCTTCAGGAGGCCGAAGATGTTGGAGCGCGCCACTCGGCTGAACAAAATATCCCCCACGATCACAACATGGAGCCCGGCGATCACGCCTCTCTTTTCCCGGATTGTGTAGAGATCGAGCAGCGCCTGCGTGGGATGTTCGTGCGCCCCATCGCCAGCATTGATGATGCTGGCATGGAGTCGTTCGGCCAGAAAGTGAGCGGCGCCGGCAGAGCTGTGCCGCAGGACGAGAATATCCGCGTGGAGAGCCTGCAAATTTAGCGCGGTGTCTTTGAGCGTCTCCCCTTTTTGCAGACTGGAGGAGGAGGCTGAAATGTTTACGACGTCCGCACTGAGGCGAAAAGCTGCCAGCTCAAACGACGTGCGCGTGCGTGTGCTCGGTTCGACGAAAAAGTTAACCAGCGTTTTACCGCGCAACGCCGGCACTTTTTTGATCTCGCGCGTGCCAACTTGCTTGAACGCGTCAGCAGTATCGAGAATGAAAGTAATCTCGTCAGCTGACAGCTCGCGCAAACCGAGCAAATCTTTCCGCGCCCAATGACCACTCGCCGACGGCACAGCCGCTCCCTGACTGGTCGATCCCGTCGGGTCCCGGGATCTCATTTCTGCGGCTCCTTTACCAGCCAGACGGCGTCGGCTTCCCCGTCAATATTTTGCAACCGGAGACGGATTCGTTCGTCAGCGGCAGTCGGCATATTTTTCCCGACGTAATCCGCACGGATCGGCAGCTCGCGGTGACCGCGATCGATTAAGACGGCGAGTTGAATGCGCGCCGGCCGGCCGAACGAACTGATCGCATCAAGGGCCGCCCGGATCGTGCGGCCCGTGAAAAAGACATCATCGACGATCACCACCGTACGATGTTCAAGCGGCAGCGGCAGGTGCGAGCTTTGCACGATCGGGAGACGCGCCCGTGTGCCAACATCGTCGCGATGCATCGAGACATCGACGGCACCGGTTGCGACCTCGACGTTCTCAATTTCACGAATGTAGCTCGCCAGCCGGCAGGCGATCTCTACACCGCGAGACGGAATTCCGGCCAGCACGAGCTCGCTGAGATCTCGATTTCGCTCGATGATCTCATGCGCAATCCGGCGGAGCGCGCGCCGGATCGCTTCGGCATCCATGACGGGCGCGGCGTCGCTATGGTGAAATGTGGTCTGTTTATTCATGCTTCCTTCGCGACCTCGCGGGATCGCGTTAAAGGAGGGAAATCTACGAGGCTGTCCTTGGTTCGGCTCTCGCCTCCTTCATGCGCTTGTCACGCCAGTTTGAGCGATGCTTCACAATCCAATCAAGGAGCGCTTTTTCGAAACCGATGTCGCTGCCGGCTTTTTCGCTCTCGATCCACTTGTGCTTCAAAATCTCTTCCCGCTCCGCCAGGAACTCCTTATAGAGCACAGAATTCTTCACGAATTGAGAGTGCCCTCCCTGCGAAGCGTCCATCTCTCCTTTGTTTTTCATAATTATCCGAATCGGTCAATCCCGACCGAGCCTCCAATCGTTCGACGCGAACCGACCGAGTTTTATTTAGCATACAGCGCGCCTGATTCAGACGAGCATCTCGCGCAGCCGGGAAGCGATCCGCTTAAATTCGACCGCTACGAGGGAATCGGGTGCTTGTGCCGTGATCGGCAGGCCCCGATCGCCCGACTCTCGTGTGGCGATATCGATCGGAATCTGGCCGAGCAGAGGAACCCGGAGTCGCTTCGCTTCCCTTTCGCCACCGCCGCTCCCAAAGATGTCGTAACGCTGACCGTCGCTGGGGGACAGGAAGTAACTCATGTTTTCGATCAAGCCGAGCACCGGCACGTTCACCTTCTCGAACATCGTCGCGGCCTTGCGCGCGTCGATCAACGCAACTTCCTGCGGGGTGGTGACGATGATCGCGCCGGAAAGCGCAACTGTCTGCACAATCGTCAACTGAATGTCCCCCGTGCCGGGGGGCAGATCGAGGACCAGATAATCCAGTTCGCCCCACTCGACCTGCCGGAGAAATTGCTGCGTGTAACGCGTGACCATCGGGCCGCGCAAAATCGCGGGAGACGCGTCGTCGAGCAGAAATCCCATCGACATCAGCTTCAATCCATCTTGCTCGATCGGGATGATGCGGTTCTCGTCGGTCGCCATGGGCCGGTCACGCGAACCAAACATCATGGCCACGCTCGGACCGTAGATGTCGCAGTCGCACAGCCCGACGCGGGCGCCGCTCTGTTGAAAACCCACGGCGAGGTTTGCGGCTACCGTCGATTTGCCGACGCCCCCTTTCCCGCTCGCAATCGCGATCACGTGGCGTATTCCTTCGATTCGCGTGGTCCCGACGCCGGAATTTCCGGACGAAGCCGCCGGCGCATGAATGTCGATCAGAACTTTGGCGGAAGTCACACCCGCAACCGAGCGCAGCGCTTCTTCGGCTTCGGATTTAATCCCGCGCGGAATCGCGGGCTCGTTCGTCGTCAGCGTTAACTGGACGGCCACAGCACCGTCTTCGATTCGCACCTCCTTGATTAGTCCGAATGAAACAATATCCCGACTAAAACCGGGATATTTCACCCTTCGCAAAGCTGCGATAACGTCCGCTTCCGTGATTGGCATGAGTGGGCGGAGAATCTACCCGCACCCGAGCGCCGGTAAAGAACCGTCGCCGTTTTAACCCCGCCTGGACGTCAGATTTGCGGCGCGATGTCCTGTTTGCAGGCCCACGCGACGCTGGCCAGGACAGAACCGATTGCCATTACGAAAGCAGCAAATCGAACATGCCGCTCGTTAAGCAGCGGGTCTGCCGCGGGTTCGTCACAATGGAACCGCGAACGTTCTCCAGCACTTCAGTGTAAATTTCTGGAACAGTCGTGTCATTTGTCTGAATTCTGAGAATGCATGCGGTCGCGCTTGAATCCTGCAAAGCGGTATCTCAGAATCGGGGCATGAAAGCCGACCGCTCATTTGCGTGGAGCCTGCTCGCGTTGACCGTTGCCTTGCTGTCGGGCTGCGCGAGACCTCCGTCCGCAAATCCGACACCGCTCACCGGCGCGTGGAGCAATCACTTGGGGACAATCTGGACCCTCAAAGCGGATGGAAATTTCGACGTTGACCTCGATCATCGCGGGAAACCGGAAGCCTGGGGCCGTTACCGCGTGGAAGGCGACACTATCACCGTGATCGGCACCGGCGGGCTGATGCCCAAGCGATGCAAAGGAGAAGGCGTCTACCGCTTCCGCAGAAATGGCAACATGTTGCGATTTGCGCTGGTCCGCGATGACTGCAAGCTGCGCCGGGCTAATCTTCTCACCACGTGGCAGCGGCGGTAGCGCTCGGGCCAGCGGGCATCGACAACTCCTTTATGACCGAGGTCGCCCTCGGAACGCCAGGTCCCTTCGTGACCGCGTCAATTACATCGAAGAGCGCTCCGGCTTGTACACGAGATAGGTGAGCAGGCTGAGCAGAGCGCATTGCACAAGTGCGCTGGAGAACCATTTCAGCGCAATGGTTTCCGGTAGCGGCGTGACGACATAGCTGATGATGGTATTCACGTTCGTAAACAACCCCATGAGCACCCCATACGTCAGAGCCAGTGCGACTGTGCCGCGGCTGGCGAAGCCGAGCGCCCAGATAAGGACAAACGTTGCCGCGCAGAGAAGTTGGACTCCCATCATCCAGGGAAAGTGCGATGCCATTCCTGCTCCTGATCGCCAGAGCGATTTGGTCGCGTTGTAATCCGGCATCAGCCAAATCGTATGGATGACAAAGTCGCTCGCGAAAACAAAAACAAACCCAA
>DASYVG010000338.1:0-6111 GCA_035937255.1 Chthoniobacterales bacterium
AGCCCTCATCAAGTGCAGATTCCGTGCCGGATTGCGCAGGGAAAAATGCCCCTCCCGCGGTGGCTCGGGCGCTGCTTAACTGTAGCGTTTCGCGACCACTTCTTCCGGCCGCAGGACCTGATCCCGCCAGAGGAAACCGCGTTTTACCCGCATGACGATCCGTTCATCGTCCTCCGCGAAATCGGCCGGCTCGTAGCTGACGACACGATGCAATGCCCGGTCAACCTTATCCTTCGGCTCAATCTGGTTCACCTCGAGGCGATGCAACACTTCCACAAGCGAATGAATCGAATTCTCCAGATTTTCAGACCAGTGGGCCATCGGGCCACGCGCCCCATCACCGGCGGCGCCAGCGGATTGTAATTGGGCGTGCAGACTGCTCAGGTCATCGAACAGGACGACCAGATCGCGAATAAATGGTTTCTGCAGGGACTCGTGCAAGAAGTTGTCGCGATACTTGATCAGCTCTTCGTGCAGCGAATCGAAGAGACGCTGGTTTACGGTTTCGGTATTACGCAGCGCCACCATATGCTCGTCCATCTTGCGGAGCTGCTCCTGCAGTTCCCCGCCCGGAGCGATCGGTGGCTTGTCGAGCCGTGTGAGGAGCGACTGTTCAAGACTCTGCACCCGCGTGTTTAAGGCGCGTATCTCCTGCAGCATGAGAGCGGCTTGTTTTTCGGAAGCGCCCGAATCTGCGCCTCCCTCAGACACCATCGTCTTTTGCGCTTCCGCGCTAAGTTGCTGCATGGTGGACGCAAATTCGTCGGTGATTTTGATTTTTGGAGGCGGCATTCAGCTTAAACGCGGTAGAATTTCTGAATCGTCGCGACGAGACCCGGAATGTCGTGCCGGCGAGCTTCCGCGGCCACGGTGAGACCGTGTTCGCGCGCGGTTTTTGAGGTAATCGGACCGATGCTCGCCACCTGCATTCCCTTCGGCCACGGCAGCTGGAGCGCCATAAAATTCTCCACCGTGGATGAGCTCGTAAAAGTTATCAGATCAGCCCCTTCGTCGACGAGGCGGCGGCGCGCGCCGGTTTCGTCGCGTGTTTCTGCCACAGTCCGGTAAGCATAGCCTTCGTCCACGATTCCCCCCATCTCCGCGAGCTTCTTGGGGAGCAAATCCCGCGCCTGTTCCGCGCGCGCGAGCAGAATTCGGAGGTTTTCGACTCCGCCCATTTTTTGAAACTCGCGCAAAATCGATTCCGCCACGAATTCCGGCGGTTGCAGATCGACGTGCACGTGGAATTCCTTCAGGCGTTGCGCCGTCGCAGGTCCGATCGCCGCTATCTTCGCCGCGCCGATTTCGCGCGCATCGTCACACAGCTTGTAGAACAAGTCGAAGAACGCGTTCACTCCATTTGGGCTTGTAAAAACAATCCAGTCGTAGCCATGCGCATCCTGTACCAGTTCGGCGAAGGCGCGCAGATCGGTGGGCGGCTCGATCCGGATCGTCGGGAGTTCGATCACGTCCGCGCCCAGCGCGCGAAGCTGGCTGTTTAGAGCTCCGGCCTGGACTCGCGTCCGCGTCACGACGATCCGCTTTCCGGAAAGCGGTTTATTCTCGAACCATTGCAGCTTCTCTCGTAGCCGCACGACTTCCCCAAAGACGGCTACGGCCGGCGGGGAAAAACCTGCGTCCCTGACGCGTTGTCCAATATCATGCAGTTGTCCGACAAGAACCTTCTGTCTCCCAGTCGTGCCCCATTGGATCAAAGCCACGGGCAAATCGTGTCGGACACCCTGGCTGATCATCTCTCCCGCGATGGCGTCGATACGCTCGACTCCCATCAGCATGATTTGCGTGCCGCCGATCTTTGCAAGTGCGGAGAAATCGATCGAACTCGCCTCTTTTTTCGGATCCTCGTGACCCGTGAAGAAGGTCACGTGTGAACTCATTTCACGATGGGTCACAGGAATCCCGGCATACGCCGGAGCCGCGACCGCGGATGAGACACCCGGCACGACTTCGAATGAGATGCCCGCCTTTGCCAGGGCGAGCGCTTCCTCACCGCCACGCCCGAAGACAAACGGATCGCCGCCCTTCAGACGAACCACGCGTTTTCCCTCGCGGCAATGCCTAAGCAAAAGCGCGTTGATTTCGTCCTGCGAGAGCGTGTGCGCTCCGGATTGTTTCCCGGCATAAACAATCTCCGCGGTCGGCGGGGCCCATTTGAGCGTCTCCGGATTACAAAGATAATCATAGACCAGCACTTCGGCCTCTTCGATGCACTCTTTCGCTCTCAATGTGACCAGACCAAGATCGCCCGGACCCGCTCCCACAAGGGCGCAGCTGCCTTTCTTCGTCTTTTCACTCATTCAGCATCTCCCATAAGCGATTCGCCAATTCCTCGGCCGATTCCGCCGCCCCTTCAACACGCCTCGATCGTGGCGCCGCTCTCGGAGGTGTGAAAAATTGCGCCCGTAGTGTCATCACTTCGTTTTCAATCGTAGCGAGCGTGCCCACGGGCGTTGCACAGTCACCTCCGAGCAGGCGCAGGAACTCACGCTCGGCGCGCAAGCAGCAGCGCGTTGCCCCGTGATCAATCGGCCGGAGCAATTCGTTCGCCTCCTCGTCTTCCCTGCGGATCTGGAGCGCGATCACACCTTGTCCACCGGCCGGCAGAAAAATTTCCCGATCGAGGATTTCAGCAGAAAACGTCAGCGCGTCCGTTATGATGCGACCAGTGCAGGGCGCGTGACCGAGGCGTTCCAGTCCGGCTGCGGCGAGGAGGATCGCCGCACAATTTCCCTCTCCTAATTTCCGCAGGCGCGTCGGCACGTTTCCGCGCAGGTCCGCGAGCTGGAGATCGGGACGCTGCCAGCGGAGTTGGCACTGTCGTCGCACGCTCCCGGTCCCGACGACGTCATTCGCGCGCAGCCCATGCAGCCCGCCTTTTTCCCTGGCGACGAGAACGTCTCGCACGTCCGCGCGTGGCAAGACGGCGGCGATGACCAACTGCTCATTTGCTTCGCTGGGAAGATCTTTGGCGCTGTGGATAGCGACATCGATTTCTCCGGATTGCAGCGCGCGTTCGATCTCCGCGGTGAACAATCCTTTTCGTCCCGCGTGCCGGTCCGGCCTTAACACTGGCTTGAAGCCGCCTTCGTCGCCGCTCGTCCGGATAATGGCGATTTCGATCTGACGATCGGGATGGGTGCCGCGCAGCGCGTTCGCCACCATTTGTGTTTGCGTTCGCGCCAGTTCACTCCCGCGCGTGCCCAGCACGATCGTATCTCCGTGGTGCATTACCTCAGAGCGTCGGCGACCTGCTCACGATTCCGAGGGTCGCAGCGGCGCCTCGGACAGAGGCTCGCGCTCCATCATCTCGGCGTGTCGGCGGCCCGTCTTGCCCCCTTCAAGAAATTCAGCAAATGCGCTGACGTGCTCCGCAATGATCTCCTCCCCTGCCGCAATTTGGTGCCGCCGCTGCGCCAGAGACTGCGCGGCGATCGTCTGAAGAGAATCGATGTCGTAAAGATAAACGCCCTCGAGCTCGTTGACCTCGGGCGCGATATCGCGCGGCACCGCGATATCAATAATGAAGAGCGGGCGATCGGCTCGTTCAGAGCTGATCGGGGACAGCATCGCCGCGGTCAGCAACGGTTCCCCCGCAGAGGTCGATGAAATCAGGATATCGATGTCGCGAAATTGCTCCTTCCACTCAGCGAACGGCACCGCGCGACCGCCAACTCGATTGGCCAGGTCCTGTCCACGTTCGAAGGAGCGATTGCTCACTCGAAGATCAGTCACCCCGTGCGCAGCGAGGGCTCGTGCCGTTCGCTCGCTCGTTTCGCCAGCGCCCAGCACCAGCGCTTTGCGATTGGCGAGATCTCCGAAAATCTTGACCGCCAACTCCACCGCCACCGAACCCACGGAGACGGCGCCGCGGGTGATATCCGTCCGGCTACGGACCTGCTTGGCAACGCGGAAGGCCCTTTGGAAAAGCCGATGCAGGGATGGGCCAGCTGTGCCTGCCTCGCGCGCTTGCGCGTACGCTTTCTTTGTCTGGCCAAGAATTTCGGTCTCACCAACGACCATCGAATCGAGCCCGGCCGCCACGCGAAAAAGATGGCGGGCGCACTCCACTCCTTCGTAGCGGTAAAATTCATCCGCCTCCGCCGGGGAAGAACTCTCGTTCCCGCCAAGCGAGCGAGCGATCTCGTCCGTCGCGATCGCCTGGGCGGCGGCGGCGTATACTTCCACGCGATTACAGGTGGCGAGCACGAGCGCTTCCGCGCAGCCGCAGCGTTCACGCATAAATACCTCTGTGCGCGATGCTGCGGCGTAACGCTCCCGCACCTCGACTTCGGCCGTGTGGTGGCTTATCCCGACGCAGAAAACGTTCATCGGAGCGAACTGTTCTGCGCCGCGAACGTGATGCCCCACAAAACCGACACCGCCGCTGTGAACGCGACGATGCAAAGCGCCGCCACCCGTTTCGGCGCCAGCCGTCGAAGATGGCGACCGTGCAAAATGGCGGCATAAAAAAGCCAGACCGCGAAAGCACAGAATACCTTCACCAGAGGCAGCGGCTGGCCCGTAAAAAATCCGCTCGCCAGACCCGCGGTATAAAGCGCAAAACCGAGCCAGAGCAGCCGGGTGATCGCAGCGAAAAGATCCGGCAGCGGCGGGAGCTGATAGAAGATGGAATGGAGGTGGTGCGTCTTCAGTTGCCGCTCCTGCACGAGATACATAACGCCGGCCACGAAGGCGAGAGCGAAGGCCCCATAGGCGATCATCGAAATGGACGCATGAAACTCCAGCCAGGGATTGGCCGGCAGTCGCAGGCTTGCGGGAACGTCAATCGGCGCGAGCAGCGCAAGCGTTTGAATTAGCCACACGACCGGTGCGGTGAAGGCGCCCATGAGCGAAAGCCGGTAGGTGGGCCCGACGAGCAGATAAATCAAAGCGACTGACCACGCCAGGAAGACGAAAACTTCGAAAAGATTGGTCAAGGGACAGCGGCCAAGGGCGTGACCGCGCATCGACAAAAACCCGGTCTGGAGAGCGAATCCCAGAACGACCATGAGGAAGTTGAACCGACCCGGCCGAAACGTGCCGGCGCGCACGATCAACACCGCGCGCACCACGGCGACGAAGTAACAGATCGTCGAAAGAAGCAGAAGCTGGCGATCCATTCAGAGCCGTCATAGTAAAAGCCCCGCTTGCTCTTGGCAAACCGGCACGAGGCGGAATGCGGGCGGACGTTTGACCTTTCGCTTCGAAGCGCTAGCATCCGCGCGAGATGTCCGACCCTGTTGCAAAACTGCGCGCGGCGGTGCGCGATGTGCCGAATTTTCCGAAGCACGGCATCGTGTTCAAGGATATCACGCCCATCCTCGTTGATGCGCAGCTCTTTCGCGCGTCGATCGATGTCTTTCTCGAGCGCTGCCGCGGCCAGAAAATCGATAAAATCGTCGGCATCGACGCGCGTGGATTTCTGTTCGGCTCCGCCGTCGCCTATGAATTAGAGGTCGGCTTTGTCCCGATTCGAAAAAAAGGGAAGCTGCCTTTCAAAACGGAGAGCGCTTCTTATTCGCTCGAATACGGCGACGCGGACATGGAAATGCACGTGGACAGCATTAATGCCGGTGAACGGATCGTCCTGATCGATGATCTGCTCGCGACCGGCGGGACTTCCGCAGCCGCGGCCGCTTTGATCGCGAAGGTCGGTGGTATTTTGCTGGAAGCGCAGTTCCTGATCGAGCTCGAGTTTCTGCACGGGCGGGACAAGCTGCAACCGACGCCGGTCGTTTCGTTCCTGAAATATTAGCCGTCGCGGCGGTGACAGGTGCAGCCTGATCCGCAGCCGCCAGCTTCTCCGACGACCACTTCCATCCGCACTTCCTGGAGGGCGAGCTGGTCGTGAATCAGGTTAAGCAAGCCAAGGCCGTTTTCATCCGGCATGTGATCGCAGCGCAGCTCGATGCGCGCGCGCTTGCCGGCCAACTCGGGATGCGCTGCCACCATTTCCCCATCGAGCAGAAAAGAAGCGTAGGCGTTAAACTTTTCCTGCAGCTCGTGCAGTCGCTCATCCGAGCCGTCCCAGGCTCGACTCTCATACATGACGAGCACGACTTCGTCTTTGTGCGGGTCAAATCCGAACAG